>JBEDCS010000167.1:0-9605 GCA_041176605.1 Bacteroidota bacterium | reverse complement strand
ATTTCCCAGGAATGGAGCCTGACAAAAAACGCATCATTACCTCAACGGAAGCACTCAACATGACCGAAATTCCAAAGAAAATGTTGGTCATTGGTGGAGGTGTCATAGGCCTTGAGTTAGGGTCTGTCTACGCGCGTTTAGGTGCGGCTGTAGAAGTCATTGAATTTGCACCAAGCATTCTTCCAACGATGGATGCTGGCCTCGGTAAAGAATTTACTAAAATCCTAAAGAAAGAAGGATTCAAATTTCACCTCGAGCACAAAGTTTTAGAAGTCAAGAATAAAGGCAAACAAGTCGAACTCAAAGCAGAGAACAAGAAAGGCGAAGTGGTTACACTCGAGGCTGATTATTGCTTGGTTGCGGTGGGTCGTAAACCTTACACGGATGGCTTAGGCCTTGAAAAGGCAGGTTTGTCTGTCAATAATCGCGGGCAAATTGAGGTCAATGACAACTTACAAACCACGCAAGGACACATCTATGCCATCGGCGATGTTGTCAGAGGTGCTATGCTCGCACACAAAGCGGAAGAAGAAGGTGTTTTTGTGGCTGAAACCATTGCTGGACAACATCCACACATCAATTATAACTTGATTCCTGGCGTAGTGTATACTTGGCCAGAAATTGCTGCTGTCGGCAAAACAGAAGAAGAACTCAAAGCTGCCGGTGTGAGCTACAAAACAGGGTCTTTCCCGATCAAAGCGCTCGGACGTGCACGCGCTAGCATGGACACAAGTGGTTTTGTCAAAATTTTGGCCGATAGCCAAACCGATGAAATTTTAGGTGTTCATATGATTGCAGCACGAGCAGCTGACCTCATTATGGAAGCTGTTACCGCGATGGAATACAGAGCATCTGCTGAAGATATTGCCAGAATTTGCCACGGGCACCCAACCTATTCTGAGGCCATCAAAGAGGCTGCTCTGGCCGCTACTGCTGATCGCGCGCTACATATTTAATCATTCTTATTCTTTAAGGACGCGGACTAAACGCATTTTGAATGTGTTGAAGCTCTGTTTGGTCTTGATTGTGTACGATTGATATTATGTCAAATCTTACTTCATGCGGCCATTGAATGGCTTTCGTATAATAATTGGCCACCCGAATAATTTGCCGCTGCTTGGCTAAATTTACAGCTCTCCAAGGTTCGCCAAGTGTTGCGCTTTGCCTGGTTTTGACTTCAATCATGACGAGTGTTTTGTCGTGAATCATGATCAAGTCGATCTCCATGCGGTTAAACCTAAAATTGCGGTATTTTAAGGTGTATCCGGCCTTGAGCAGGTACTGCAAAGCGTAGTCTTCACCCCATTTGCCGAGGATGTCGTGTTTGAGCCAAGGCGTTGTTGTGGACATACTCGAAATTAAGCCGAAATTGCTTGTATCTTTACAGTGAAAATACGTATGCGCAAACAATTTATCAAAAACATCAAAGGTTTGGTTCAGGTTGGTGAAGACCTCCCAAATGTCCTGAGGGGGCAGCAAATGCAGCAGCTTCCCGTACTTGAAAACGCCTATCTTGCTCTTGAAGACAATACCGTTGTAGACTACGGACTCATGTCAGACTGGCCCGGCATCACAGATTGGAGAGATGTCGAGGTCATTGACGCCACAAACTGTTTTGTATTACCCGCTTTTATTGATTCACATACGCACACCGTATTTGCCGCGAGTCGGGAAGAAGAATTTGTTGACCGTATTCTTGGCCTGAGTTATGAAGAAATTGCGGCAAAAGGTGGCGGCATTCTCAACTCAGCACGGAAACTACAAGACATGAGCGAAGCGGCGCTTTTTGAAGCGGCCAAATTGCGCGTCGAAAAAATGATTGCTGCGGGAACCGGTGCTTTGGAAATTAAATCAGGATACGGACTCAGTGTAGAGGGCGAACTCAAGATGTTGCGGGTCATTGCCCAACTCAAAGCTCATTTTCCGATTGCCATTAAAGCGACTTTTTTAGGCGCACACGCGCTGCCTCAAGCCTATAAAGAAAACAGAGCAGGTTATATCGATCTTTTGATCAATGACATCTTACCTCAAATTGCACAAGAAAACTTAGCCGAATACATCGATGTTTTTTGCGAACGCAACTATTTTACTTGTGAGGAAATGTCTCATATTTTAGAAGCTGGTGCAAAATACGGGCTCAAACCAAAAGTTCACGTCAATCAGTTTTCAGTTTTAGGAGGGGTTGAAGCAGCCATTCAAAAAGATGCCATATCTGTGGATCATCTCGAAGAACTCGATCAAAACGATTTGGCGGCTTTGTCAAAGAGCAATACCGTTGCAACCTTGCTACCAGGCTGCTCGCATTTTTTATCGATTCCATTTGGATCTGCAAAAAAACTCATGGATGCAAATGCTATTGTTGCGCTTGCGAGCGATTTCAACCCGGGATCATCGCCAAGTTATCACCTGATGCACATCCTATCTTTGGCTTGTATCAAAATGAAAATGACACCCGAAGAAGCCATCAACGCGCTCACAATCAACGCAGCAGCAGCCCTAGAGTTGGGCGCTTCACACGGTAAAATAGCACTCGGAAGAAAGAGCCCACTTTTACTCACCAAAGAAGTACCCTCGTTGGCCTATCTCGCTTATGCTTACACTGAAGATCATATCCAAAGGATTTTCATCTAAGTTTTTTGCTTCTCTGATACTTGTAACGGGATTTGCTTAACTTTGAATAATGCAGGTTAGAATCCTCCTATTTTTGTTCAGTTTTTACTCCTTGGGCTATTCTCAAATGATTTTGCCCGAGAAAGAACTGTTATGGGAAATTAGTCATCCTAAATCAAAAGTAAAATCATATATCTTCGGGACGCTACACGCCAATGACCGCTCACTTTTTGACCTTTCTGACAGCGTTTACATCTCCTTTGATCAAGCTCAAATCTTAGTGCTTGAAACTGATATCGCTCGCCTATTTGAATCCATGGATAGCCGCAAAACCTTGCCCGAAACAAAATTCGACGATCAAGGAAAATCCTACACCAGTTCTACAAATAGCTCAGAGACAATTTATGGCACAGAAAACGGTATGCCGCAGTTTCTAGATGCCTATTTTCAAGTTTTGGGCATGCACTACAACAAACAAATCATGGCACTCGAAGCACTCGAAGACCAATATGCCCTGACCAACGAATTTAACCTCAGCGAACGAAAAATCATAGACAACGGCATCAATGCGTTTACACAAGAAAAACTCAAAGAACTTTATCTCAAAGGCGACATCGAGGCATTGCAACGGTTTATGAAATCAAACTTAGCTGTTCAAGATCAACTCTACGAAGAAGTCATTGTCAAACGCAATAAACTCATGCTCGGGAAACTTACTGAGCTACTAAAGGGCAACTTATCGTTCTTTTGTGCAGTTGGCGCAGGTCATTTAGGTGGCGAAGATGGCCTCATTCAAATGCTAAGAGCAAAAGGATATCGGGTTAGGCCTGTCCTTTGGTCTGTTGCTGATCAAGCTCCTACAGCTAAACAAAAACTTAAAAAAGCAACCGAATATGTTTTTATCCATGAGGCATCGGGGCTTATTGCCAAATTTCCGGGTAAACCATACGAAGTAGAGCTCGAAGATGGTACCAAAAAAATAATTTACAGAGAATTAGGTCAAGGCAACACCTTTGAAATCAATCTTCAAGTGCTTGACCCTACCATTTCTCAGGAAGAATTGGCCACTATTTACATCAACCCCCCAACTGGTTCAAACATTACCAAGAAAATTCTCGATAACGGATCCGTTGTCTTCTTTGGCCTTTCAGATACTTATCCTGAAGGGCTCAATTATGTTCAAATACAATTTGGTGCTGCTCATTTCGTCGTTATCAAGTGTTATGGCGGTAATAAATTCATGCACTCCAATAGACCCTTTTCTTTTTTTGAAAAAGTTTGGTTTGATTGATGCAGCCACATGAAAGTCCTTGACAAACTTGCCGTAGAAATCTTAGCTCAACTTGACAACAAGGAAGCGCTTCATATTATTTTACCCTCTGAACGCGCCAAACGCTACTTGCTGAATGCCTTGTATCGTCAACACAATGGGCCGCTCCTTGCACCAATCATCCAAACGATAGACCAATGGATAACCGAGCTAAGCCCAAAGCAGATCTTGCACCCTACACGCGTCCTACTCTCCCTTTTTGAGGTTTATCAAGAAGTTTTGGGGCCTGAAGCACAATCCTTTGAAGAATTTCTTAGTTGGGGCCCAATCCTGATGTCTGATTTTGACGATGTCGATCGATATTTAGTCAATGAGCAGCAACTCTACAAAAATCTTGCTTCGATCAAAGCGCTCGAAAGTTGGCAAATAGATGAAGAACAATATTCGGTGTCTCAAAAGAAGTTTATGGCATTCTGGGAGCACATCTCTCATCTGCACAGTGGTTTATTGAAACAACTTTCTGCAAAAAATGCCTTCACTAAGGCCATGGCATATCGCTTTATTGCTGAAAATCCAGCACTTGTACTTGCCGAAAACACTCATTTTATTTTTGCCGGTTTCAATGCACTCAGTGGCGCAGAACAAAGCATTATTCAGTTTTTATTAAAGCGCAAGCAGGCTGATTTTTATATTGACACCGATGCGTATTATTATGAAAACAAGCACCACGAAGCAGGTGCTTTTCAACGCAAAAACCTAACACATTTTGGACTGACCGAAGCCAAGTTCTTGGCTAACAATTTAAGCCAGGCTGCTTACCAAGTCAAAGTCATCGAATGCGCTCAGCATATTGGTCAAGTAAAAGTATTGGCCACCGAACTCAAAGATCTTCAGCCCAAAGACTGGAGTGAAGTTTTGGTACTATTGGCTGATGAAACATTGGTACACGCCGCCCTGAGGCACATCCCAAAAGTTGTTGGCAAAGCTAATATCACATTAGGCTTACCACTTGAACAAACCCCTATTCGAACGTGGGTAGATCTCTGTTTTCAAATCCAAGAAAACAAACAAAAATTCAAGACAACAGCCCTATACTACAAAGATTTTCAGCGTTTTTGTCACCATGCCTTTACAAGTCTATGCCTGGACAAAGAGGCCTTGCAAGCGCTGAGTGCAGCAGAAAAACAAACCGTAAGATACAATCGGGTGTTTCAAAACATTGCTCAGCTGAAATTGCAAGGTGTGAGCCTACAACTCATTGAATTATTGGGCACGCCATGGGATCAAAATTGGCAGGCAGCGCTATCACAACTCAGACGCATCAATGCCTGCTTGCTCGACATCATTCCTGAGGCTAACGACTTCGAGCATACAGCCATCTTAACATTTGAACAAAGCTGTCGACAATTCGAAAATTTATTGGCAGACGGCTATCCCACAATGACCCTTGGCAGCTTCAAAAAACTTTTCTATCAACATTGGACCAAAGCCCATCTCGCTTATCTCGGAAACCCCACTGATGGCTTGCAAATTACCGGACTGCTCGAAACTCGTTTACTAGACTTTGAACATGTCTATGTTTTAGGCATGAATGAAGGAAAATTACCGCCAACCAATCCCATTCAAAGTATCATTCCTATGGACCTCCGTGCGGCATTTGGTCTGCCAAGTAACCGCGACAAGCAAGGGATTTTTGCACAACATTTTTACCGTTTATTGCACCAAGCAAAGCACCTTACCTTTACCTACACAAGTGCAAGCGAAGTATTAGGAAGCAGCGAAAGAAGTAGATATTTGCTTCAATTAGAAATGGAATGGTTGCAAACGAATCCCAATATCCAATGGGAAGAATACAAATATCAAATTCCCAGCGCTGAAAAGAACATTGACAGCACTGAAATTGTAAAAACTCCTGCAATTATTGAACGCATACAGCAATATTTGGCACAAGGTGTTTCAGCTTCAGCACTTAAAAAATACCTTGCGTGTCCGCTTGATTTTTATTACCGTTATGTTGTCGAATTTGGCGAGGAGGATGAAGTCGAGGAAGACTTGGCACAACATACTTTTGGTTCGCTCATCCATAGTTGTTTAGAAGAACTCTTTATGCCTTATGCGCAGCGCGATAAAAACGGCGTGGCAGTTAACCCTGCTCCAGGGCCACTTACTGAAAAAGGCGTATCAAAAATGCTCACTACGTATCCTGAAGAGCTCAGAAAGCAATTCATGAAATATTTCGACAACAACGAGCAGCTTTTTAGTCGTGGAAAAAACCGCTTGAGCTTCGAAATGGCACTTGACCTCACTAAAGAAATTTTGCTCAAAGAACTCAATTTCATTAAAACACTGAAAGAACCTTTGTTTATAGAGCAGCTCGAGGGGCGTTTTGAACTCATTCTGAATTACCAAATCAATGATCAAGATATCCCGCTCAAATTCGTAGGATACATCGATCGCATTGACCGAATCGGTGACCACTACCGCGTGATTGATTATAAGTCTGGTAAGGTAGAAGCAAAGGAAGTAAAAATCACCTCTAAAAACGATGCCCTCACCAATCTTTCAACACCGAAGCACACACTGCAATTAAGTCTTTATTGCTTATTCTTTCAAGAAAAATTTGGCTTTATTCCGCAAGAAGCGCGAATAGAGTCTTTGATCAATCGCGAAAGTGATTTTGCTTTAAATATTGACCAATCCAAAGATTTATCCCCGATTCCTGATCTCTTGAACGAAGGGCTCAGTACCTTGCTTCATGAATTACTTGATCCTGCAATCAAATTCGAGCACCTTCCAGACGCTAAGTATTGTCAGTTTTGTAGCTAACAAAAAAAACCTGGAGGTCATCCAGGTTTTTCTGCAAGTAATTAAAACCATGAACAAAGGCTGTTCTCTTTTGAGACGCTCGACCTTTGCAAAGGGTTGCTTAGTATAATTCTAATTTGAGCGCTGAGCGGTAATCTTTGATTTCTTCGCGATTAATTTTGTGATCAGCGTTTTTGAGCAAGTTCAATAAATACAATAGGTTGTCTTGGTCTTCGATTTCAATTGGATATTCATTGCCTTCTTCGTCTTCTTCGTATTGTGCTTCTACATCAAAACATTCGTTTTCTGTAATAAACTCATAGGTAAGTCTGAGTACTTTGACAACCAAAGGGTCTTGTTCAAGTAAGGCCATTTCGCGTAGTTCTTTGAGGTCATCAACGAGCGATGGCGCTGTAATTCCCTTTTTTTCTACTGTTTCAATGATCTGTTCAAGTTTTTGATTGGCGCGCAATGTTTTCATCTCTTATATATTGAATGACAAATTTAGTGGATTTCCCGAAATAAACATCGCAGTGTCCGTAACATTCAAGGCTAAAAAGTATTTCAGTAACAGGAAAGGTTATTTTTGTTGTATGGATTTATTATTCAGAGCATTTTCAATTGGCCTCATTTTGTCGGTGATGCCTGGCCCTGTCTTTTTTGTATTGCTTGAAAATAGCATCACTAAGGGGATCCGAAGTGCCCTAGCGCTCGACCTCGGTGTTTTGATCAGCGATATCGTATACATTTTACTAGCCGTGCTCTTTGTTGAGCAGATCAATACGCTATTATCTGGTGAAAACAAACAACTTTTTGACATCGTCGGTGGCTCTATTTTTATTATTTACGGTGTCTTCAATTGGTTCAAGAAAACAAAAATCACTACAGGAAATGCCGAACTTGCTGAAGTCACAGAAAAATTCCACCTCAAGGAAAGCAAAGACCCCAAAAGAAATTTAGGGCTCAGTATTGCCAAAGGTTTTCTGCTCAACTTTGCCAATCCGCTGGTCATTTTTTATTGGCTGAGTGTGGCATCCATAGCCAAAAGAGAAAGTACTGATGATAGCAATAGCATGCTGTTTTTGTTTCTCGGAACAATCCTCCTCACTTTCTTCAGTTTTGATATTCTTAAAATAATTACTGCCAAGCGCATTAAAAACTTTGTAAACGAGCGCATGCTCAACTTTCTAAATAAAGTGATTGGTGTCTTGTTTGTAGCGTTTGGCCTATTCTTCATGTTTAGGTTTATGTTTCGTTAATTCTAATTTCCATGAGATTTCTTCTTGTCTTTATCGCGCTTTTTACTACCATTTATGCGCAAGACTTTAAAATCTTAAAAGAAAACCTATCTCCTCGGGTCAGACTCTACTGGGATGCCCAAAACAAGCATGTGCAAGGGACGGGCTCTTATTATGTGGGTGTCGTAAAGCCTACTGCCAACGAAAAACACGGGAAATGGCAATTTTTCACCTATGATGGTGTCTTAGAAGAAGAAGCCTTTTATTACCGCAATCGCTTACATGGCAAACGCGTCTTCTTTTATCCGAACAAACAGATCAAGCAAGAGTCTTATTTTTCATTCAATGTCCCTGACTCTAGCTATAAAGAATTTGCTGAAAATGGAACCTTACTGATCAAAGGACAATTTGAATTGGGTAGCCCAGTTGGGCGCTGGGAGTATTATTACCCCGACGGAAGCCCAAAATCTATTGAAAATGTAAGTAACGACACCATTTATTTAATGGAATTTTGGGAAGAACAAGCGCCACACAAGAAAACCATTCAAAATGGCAATGGCAAAATTGTATCTTATTATATCGATGGCGTCGTCAAAGAATCTTATTCATTTAAAAACGGACTCAAAACCGGTCCTTTTGAGGAAAGAACTGCTAACGGCATGTTATCGGTCGCGGGAGCTTTTAACAATGGCAAAAAAGACGGCGTTTGGGAATTTTATCGCTACGATGGCATTCTTGAAAAACAAGTTGGGTATGCCAATGATTCACTGCATGGGCTTTATTTAGTCATGAGCTCTGAGAAAGATACCCTGACTTTCGGTTATTTCAACAAGGGTTTAAAAACTGGTCATTGGCGCTGGTACAACGAGGGTTCTGTACTTGATATGACCGGCTATTTTAACGATGGAAAGCAAGATAGCATTTGGCATTATTATTTTCCAAACAGCCAACTTTCCTACATTGCCCACTATGATAAAGATTTGCGCGCGGGGGACTGGACTTACTATTATCCGAATGGTGCGCTCTATCGGACAGGGAGCTATTCACAAGACAAAAGAACCGGACTATGGCAAACTTGGTACGAGGACTCCACCTTATTGATGAGTGGGAACTATGTGAACGGCCTAGAGGAAGGCGAATGGAAAAACTACTGGGAAAATGGGCGCATCAAAAATAAATCGAGCTTCAAAGCTGGCAAACTAGACGGCGACTGGATTTCTTACACCCCTGATGGGCTTGCCAATGTAAAAGGCGGCTATAAAAATGGCTTGAAAGTTGGCGAATGGTTGCTTTACTACAGCAACGGCAGACTCAAAGAAAAGCAGCATTACAAAATTGTTACGCAAAAAACCCTTTCTGAAGGCATCACAAGAATGGGCTACAAAGAAGACATCAGTAATTTTCATGGTTCCTATGAAGCCTATTCCCACTTAGATTTTCAAATCAAGGAGGTCGGAAAATACAAAAATGGTCAGAAACATGGCACCTGGACAAACTATTACCCGGGCGGTGTAGTCCCAACAATTGTTGCCCAGTATCGAGATGGCGAACTAGATGGCGTTTTTAGGCAATATGACCGCTACGGGCATCTGGTTTATGAAATCAACTACAAAGATGGTCTTAAACACGGAGAATTTATCGCGTTTAATGAGAACGGTAAAATTGTGAGTCGTAAGTTATTT
>JBEDCS010000166.1:0-8373 GCA_041176605.1 Bacteroidota bacterium | reverse complement strand
AGAAAAGATTTCCTAACGCAAAAGCGCTTTATTTAGATGCGCATCATCCCATTAGCACATCGACCCATCTCAACATGAGTAAAGCAGTGCGTTCCTATGTTTTTTCGCGCTTTTGCTGGCTTAAACGCAAAAGTTCTTGGGTGATGAACACCACACCAAATCGCAACGGCTTTGACATCAGACTTGAAAACGGCACCAAAGCAGGTATTTTACTTGAAAAGTATTTTACAGAGAATACACCAGGTAAAATCCATGTGGTATGTCATAGTATGGGTTACGCTTATTTTTTAGGTATCATTGATGTGTTAGCTCCGAAATACACCTTTGGCAAAGCACTCATATTGTCGCCCGAAGCAGCCAGTACGGCGTCCCGAGACTGGTCTTTGTTCGAAGAAGTGTGGCAATATGGTGCTAATGCAGATGTGCCTACTGCAGATGCACTCTGTTTTCAAGATGGAATAGCCCCACAACAAGCGGTTCCCGGAATAGATCAATTGCAAGAGCCAACGAAAGGAGGACGCATTTACATTCCCAAGGACTATCCTAAACGCAAACTTGGCTTTATCAAGAGCCATCACTTATCCTATTATGACTGGTTTTTCTGGATCAAACCAACAGACCTGGGTTATTTTAGCGCTGAGTAGTTTTTCTGTTGAACAGCAGGTAACTCAAGGTAGCAGCTACAAAAAATAAACATGCTGCAAAGGAGATGGCATAGGAAGGGTTATTTTCCAATAAATTTTGATACAACCAACCAAATGATAAAGTTTGAATGATCATTGGTATCACAATCATCATATTGATGATCCCCATATAAACGCCATATTTTTCTTTGGGTAATTCTGGAACAACCATCAAAAAAGGCACACCCATTATACTCGCCCATGCAATCCCTAAACCAACAATATTAACCACTTGCATGGTTTCATTTTGGGTTACCGCAAAATTCAGCATACTAAAGGCCGCAAAAAGCAAAGAAACGGCATGAACCTTATGAGCTGCAAATTTGGAAAGTATGCGCATCAACAGCAAAGCCACTATAAAAGTGACAATATTATAACTTGCATTGAGCAACCCCGTGAAGCTAACCGCCTGTTCAAAATCTGGATGCTTGTTCATTTGAGTACCAAGCGGAATTTTATAGATGGTTTGAGCTACCGAAAGCGCCGCAAACTGCCAATAAATAAATAAGGCGTACCACTGGAACAAATACATGATGGCTAATTTCCATAAAACGGAAGGCATCCCTTTGATCGCACTAAAAATATCGATAATTGGCTCTAGTACATTGCGTTTTGTTTCTTGTAGAGCTTTTAGCTCATCATCAGAGGGCGGAACCTCTTTGGTCTTGTACATCGCCCATAAAATAGTTGTAATTGAGGTGATTCCACCGACAAAAAAGGCGACATAAACCCAATATGGCAGGCCATTATCGCTCTTTTGACCTAGCCATTCACTTTTTTGTAAAAGATAAAGGCATAGATTAGCTAATGTAATCCCAAATCCTGTAAAGAAACTTTGAATAAGAAAACCCCTGCGCTGTTCTTGTTCTGGCAAGACATCGGCTACAAACGCCCTGTATGGCTCCATTGCCGTATTATTACCGGCATCTAAAATCCAAAGCAAGCCTGCTGCCATCCAAATGCTACTGCTATAAGGAAAAGCAAATAAGGCCAAGGAGCATAGTATGGCGCCTATCAGAAAATATGGTTTGCGTCTCCCTAGGCGGGGGTGCCATGTTTTATCGCTTAAGGCCCCTATCAAGGGTTGTACAAGTAAACCGGTCATAGGTCCAGCCAAATTCAACAACGGCAATTCATCAGGATTTGCACCAAGCAGCATATAGATTGGATTGATCGCTGTTTGTTGCAAGCCAAAGCTGTACTGAATTCCGAGAAAACCGAAATTCATGTTCCAGAGTTGCCAAAAACTCAAACGCGGTAAGATTTTTTTCATTTGAGTTGTAAATTAAAATTATAGTCGATGAGCGCATTTGCCTTTGCTGCACTTTTAGAAATAATTTGATGCTCTAGCACTAAAACTTGTTCAATAAAATCATCCTGAGCTTCTGTTCCTCGATTGCGCGCCAAACGCAACTCTTTGGTTTGCTCAAAATTTCTCGACATAAATAAATGAAAGTCGGTGTCTTGCAGCAAGAAGGCGTAGGTCCCTTCAACGATCAACACTTGCTGTTCACTTAAGTCAATTTCGATTTCAGCGATGCTATTTTCATAATAACTTACTCGGGGCACCCAGATTTTATGGCCATTATTCTTGAAGTCCGCTATCAAGGTATTCATCCTGTTGATATCAACCTCCTGAGGCCCAACATGTGCAATATCTTTCAATCTTTGTGCGTGATTGCTTGCTGGTGGCAAAATGAAAAAATCATCCATATGTATAATGCTTGCGCTGATGTCACTCTCTGAAAAAGCCTTTTGAATTGCGCTTGCCATATGTGTTTTACCACTACCCGATTCGCCTGCAATTGCAACCACGAACTTATGGGATGTTTTTTGTAAATTAATATGATCCACCAATGTTTTAGCAGCATGGGTATTGAGCAAATTCTTATCTATTTTCTCTCCTATCATATCGAAAAAATTGAGTTGATTTGTGCGGGCGTTGCGCACATAAATAAATATCCTGAGGCAGAAAAACACATTTGCTGCTTGCCACAAGGCTTAAAATCATTTGTGGATATATATTCTGAAAAACGAAACTCATCTTCATTTTTCAAGAAGTCCTCATAGGTCTCGGTAATTTGTCTGTTAATTTTTGGCGCTGTGTGTTGCAAGCCCATGGCCAACAATCCAGACATTACAGGCCAAGAACCACCATTATGAAAATGATATGGCTCGTTTTTAAAAGAATAATTGTATTGATTTTCTAGCAATGCCCATGCAGGGTCTTTCGTTTGAATCACTGGCCAAAATGAAGGAACAAAAAGGCCTTGATTTGGGCGTTCAAATTGTTGTAAGTAGTTATTGAGTTTTGGCGTTCTGAAACCGAGTAATAATGCAAGCCCGTTTGCCGCGGCATCCCATTGCTGACTATACTGAGCTGCGTCAAAACATGCTGGTAAATAGGAAGGATTGTTTTTTTGAAGATCCTGGTAAATTCGAGGATGAATGGTATAAGGTGTGGCGGCCTTTTGATCAAAACCGAAATTAAATAAGATGGCACTGCGAACGTTTGAAATTTTCTCGGACAGATATCCTTCAGATGGCCAACATTTTTGGCAAAGTATTAAAGCCCAATACCTCAATAAGTTATCATATAACGTGTATCCCGATAAAACATATTCATCTGCCCAATTACCACCGAGTGGCGTGTAGATCAGATTTCTTGCATTGAATTCCCAAGCATCTAATAAATCGAGTACTTTGAAAATTTGTGGTTTGAGCTGATTTTTTAATGCATGATCGTCAGAGACCAAAATATAAAGGCAACTTTGAATGACCCACCATGTTTGCGCATCTATCCTGCCAACTAAAGTGCCAAAACTCGCTTGCTGATTTCCCTCTGCATCAACCGATACATTGGAAGGAATCATTCCCTGCCTATTTTGTTGAATAGCGAGGGTTAAGATACTTGCTTTGATCGATGGGTATAAGTTCTCATTCCTATGAAGCAATATTGCCACTGCGGCAATAGCACTGTCTCTTGACCAAACCCTGTTGTAATTTTCATCACCTACAGCAGTTGCCAAAAACCCAGCCTCAGTGCTGCTATTTATTAAGACTTCAAAAGCTTGTTCTTTGTACATAGGACCCTCTATAAAAAAGAAATGAGGTGTAAAGTTACACCTCATCTCTATCACTCTAAAACAAAGTTTTAAAAACGGTAACGAATGCTAATCGCTGTAGAACGACCTGCAATAGATCTAGCTCGAACATAATTAGTTTGACCTGCAGTGATTGAACCTTCTTCAGATTCAGTAACACCCATGGCATTCAAAACGTTATTAGATTGTAGCATCACGCTAAGGTTTTCAATTGGAGACCAGCTGATGTAAGGATTCAAGTAGAAATAAGCACTCATTACTAATTCATTATTATCCTGAGCAAATGAGCTTCCTGTTCCAATGAGGTTAGCACCAACTTGAATGTCCTTGTTGATATTATAAACTGGCGTTACAGAATAAATAAGTGGCGCCTGACGACGTGGTGTTTTACCAACATTGCTAGGTGTTACTTGATCTGCTGCAATTTTAGCATTGGTGTAAGTAAGGTTACCAAAAATTTGGAAATTCTTTATTGTGTAACCAGCTTCTAATTCAAGACCTAAAGCATTGTATGTGCGGTCAAAGAAATTCTGAGTAGTTGCTTCAAAATTCTTTTCATCCGTTTGTGCAAAGAATGCTGTAGCATTTAAAAGCATACCATTCTTGCGCATTTTATAACCTACTTCTGCTTGTGATGTAAAATCAACAACATTGTTTGCTGCAGTCAAACCACCTTGTGTATTGAGGTAAGTTCCAAAAAGTACACGATCAGCACCTGCACGACCACCTTTTGAGTAACGCGCAAAAACAGCACTTGTTGGGTCAAGTTGGTAGTTAGCACCTACCGAGTAAGATAAATAATTCCAGTTGTAGTTCACAACACTTGGATTATTGTTGTCAATCATTGAAACACTGTTTTCAACAGCTGAAATAGTTCCGTTTCCGTTGATGTCATTCATTGGTGACTGAACTGATCCTGAATAAGTACCGTTAGCTGAACCCATGTCGTAACGCGCACCCACTGATAATGTCAAGGCATCTGTTACTTCGATATCACCATTTAAATATGGTGCAAGGATATTGTAAGCCACATTGTAATTACGCTGACAACAATTTCCCCATGCCGGAACGCCGTAAGCTAATAAACCATTTTCAGTTAAGGCCGTAGCTGCACCCGTTGAATCAACACGATTGATGTCAATCAATTGACCATAACCGTTGTCAGCATCAGCAGCGCTCATGAGGTATGAATTCCACAACCATGACATATTCAATTGTTGAGTAGCTTGATATAAACCAAAATTCAAATTACCAAAAGAAGTTTTCTTGTTGATATTGTAATCATTGGTCATGTTATTGAAGTTATTCAATTTGGTATTGAATAAGTGCATCAACATCAATGTTTCGCCTTCGTAGTTAGTTCCGTCTTGATTGGTTAAAGTATAAGTATTGCCAGCACCAACAAGACCTCCAGCGATGGCTTCAGTCGAACCAAAGTTTGCCGGGAAAGGCGCCACAAAGCGACCATTTACACCTGCATAACGCGAACGACCTGTAAGCGTCCAGTCATTTCCTAAGTCAAATTTAAACTCAGTACCGACAGCCGTATAATTTGACGTCATACCATCGTGTACATTCACCATCTCAGGTTGGTTCGCTTCGTTTAATGCCACTACATTAGACATAAAAGGCGTTTGCAAACCACCTGTCAAGGCGTTGTATCCGTTCACAGAACCCCAAACTGGTGCTTCATTAGAGCCACTTACCGTCATTGGCATAGGCATGTAAGCTGCCGTATGATCTCTTAGGGCCTTTACATATACTTTAACGTATCCGTTGTCAAACTCCTTCAATAAATTAGCCTTAATTTGACCACCATCGTTGCCATTGAATCCAATATCTCTTGGACCTACTCCTTGACGGTAAAATCCACCAACGTGCATATATAAACCGTCACCTACTTTCGTACCGTATTCCACATCGGAACGCAAGTTTCTGTAGTCTAAACCAATAGAAGTAGCAACAGAACCACCCTCGCGACGACCATCCTTAGAAATAAAGTTGATGATACCCGCAGGTGAATTGGATGCCAATGTAGACGCTGAACCTCCACGCACAGACTCTATGCGTCCGATGGTAGCATCCGCACGTACAAACTGATCTTGTGTACCAAATGCGATATCACCGAATTGAAGCACTGGCAAACCATCTTCTTGGATTAATAAATACTTAGAACCTCCAGTAGCGAGCGGAACCCCACGTACAGATAAATTTGTGTTACCATCACCGGCAGATGACTCAGAACGAATACCCGGTATTTGACGGAAAATTTCTGCGGTTGTGCGCGGTGCAGCACGATCTATTTGATCAGGTCGCAAAGTAGAAATTGAAATAGATGAACTGAGTGCAGCCTTCGGATTGGTTACACCTGTCACTACTACTTCGTTGACGTTCTTCACAGAGTCTTTTTCTTTACCCACTTGTGCAAAGGTCGTCTGCGCAACACCTAACTGAAGCATTAATAAGCCAGCTAGTGTTTTTACATTTAAGTAATTTTTGTTTTCCATAGTTTTAGTTTTGGTTCGACCAATTTATATCAATTTAACATTGAGAAAACATAAAAAAAGCAGTGCAAATTGTGCAAACGATTGCGCAAACGATTGTGCAAACGATTGCGGTTGAATACTTTTTCACATTTTTTTGAATTGTCCTAAAAAAATAAGATACTTGTAGGCATGAAACCGATGACAATAAAAGATTTAGCTAATTTTTTAAAGGTGAGCCCTTCAACGGTTTCTCGCGCGCTTAATAATCATCCGGATATCAGCCTCGAGGTAAGGCAGCGCGTACAACAACTCGCCGAAGAGTTACAATTCAAACCCAATAGCTTTGCGGCTAACTTCAGAAAAAAACAGTCCAAAATCATTGCCGTAGTATTACCTAAAATCTACCGTTCTTTTATCCCAGACGTTATTGAAGGAATCACAAAAAAACTCAATCAGAACAATTACCAAACACTCATACTGATTACTGAAGATGAACTCGAAAACGAAATTGCAGCCATTAAACAATGTTGTGACATGCGCGTCGATGGCGTTCTACTCTCTTTAAGCAATCAAACTAAAAACTTAAGCCATCTAGACATTTGCACCAAACACGGAATCCCTTTGGTTTTATTTGACAATACCTTGGAAAGTAAAGATTTCCCAATGGTCCATATTAACGATGCGCAAGCAGCTGCAAAATGTGCGCATTATTTAAACACTAAAAATATCAAACGAGTCGCAGCGGTTTTTGGACCAGAAGAATTGAATATTTCGAAAAATCGGAAATTAGGTTTTGAAAGCGCACTGGACCCACAAATTACGCTCGATGTGTGCTTTGCAAAAGATGCCAATTCAGCTTATCATTTTGTAAATGAGCAAATTGAAATGCATCAGACAACAGCCTTCTTCGGTATCTCAGACGAAGTATTATTAGGTATAATAACCGCGATCAAAGAAAACAAGCTCTCTAAAAAAACAGAAGTTATCGGATTTTCCGATGGCTTGACCATGCCTTTTTTACACAAACAATTGCGCTATATCTTTCATGACGGAAAAATTGTTGGTGACAAAGCTGCACAACTTATTTTGCGCTGTATTGAAGAAAACCAAAACTTTGCTGAAAATATGGAAATCAGCGTGGAATTATTTGGCATTTAGGTCTGATTTATACAATATTTCTAACTTTGAGCTAGAAATGCAGCACGACCTCAATTTAAAACCATTCAACACTTTTGGCATTGCAGCCAAAGCACTTCATTTTTCTACATTTAATGATTGGCAACAACTCCCTGCGCTCTTAAGTGCTTTTCCCGATTTGCCTTTACTCATTTTGGGAGGTGGTAGCAATGTGCTTTTTACCGAAGATTTTCAAGGCGTGGTACTGCGCAATGAAATCAAAGGTATCAGCGTTGTATCAGAAGATTCAGATCACGTTTACGTCAGGTCTGGAGCTGGAGAGGTTTGGCACGAGTTTGTATTGCATTGTATTGCCAATAACTGGGCAGGTCTTGAAAACCTCTCACTCATTCCAGGTTCTGTTGGCGCTAGCCCCATGCAAAACATCGGTGCTTATGGCGTTGAGATCAAAGATGTATTTCACCAATTAAGCGCATATCATATTGCCTCTGGTGAAATTCATCATTTCAACAAAGAACAATGCCAATTTGGCTACAGAGAAAGTGTTTTTAAACGCGCGCTCAAAAATCAATATGTTATCATTGATGTAACGTTTAAACTACACAAGAAGCCTACGCTCAAAACAAGCTACGGCGCTATTCAACAAGAGCTTGAAAAACTAAATATTAGCGAACCTACTATTCAAGATATTTCTAAAGCGGTTATCGCCATCAGACAATCAAAACTACCAGACCCAAAAGTTTTAGGTAATGCCGGTAGCTTTTTTAAAAACCCGGTTGTTTCCATGCAATTGTTTGAAAACATCAAAACAAAATACCCAGAAGTATCTTTTTATCCAATTTCAGAAACGGAAGTAAAACTTGCAGCTGGTTGGCTCATTGAAAGGGCCGGTTTCAAAGGCTTGAAGTTGGCCAATTGCGGTGTTCACGACAAACAAGCATTGGTACTTGTTAATTACGGAGG
>JBEDCS010000165.1:0-22384 GCA_041176605.1 Bacteroidota bacterium | reverse complement strand
AACGCATGACGGGTAGGATTTTGCGTACGAGAATATTCGTAGCCTTTGTGGTTGCCAACTCCATCTTGTACATAGGTAGATGTTTGGTAAATAGGGGTCATGATCGCGCCAGTGGCTGGATCAGGATGTACACCGGCATGGATGGCTTTTGTAGCAAATTTCATTGATGATTGATTTTTTGACAAAATTAATAGAATCTTTAAGGCAGGCCTAATTCAATATTGGGGTCCCAGAAAACTTTTTCAAAGTGTTGAATTTGATCATTCGTAACTTCAATACCTTCAGCCCTTAAAAGTAAGGCCATTTGATCTGGCTTTTCAAAATGGTTTTTTCCACTCAGTAAGCCCACTCGATTGACCACCCGATGCGCAGGAATGTCGGGTAGGGAATGGCTCGCATTCATGGCCCAACCAACCATGCGGGCAGCCTGCTTCGCGCCTAAATAATTGGCAATGGCGCCATAGCTAGTTACTCGGCCTGTTGGGATCAAACGAACCACATCATAGACGTCTTGGAAAAAATCTTTGTTATTCAGCACAAACAAAAATACATAAAACAAAAAAGCCACCCTTTTGAGGTGGCTTTTGTTATCGTATATGGAATTTACTTTTTGTCGCAGCAAGCACCTTTTTCATTGGCTTTTCCAATCCATTTGCCATTCTCATCGTAATGAGCCATGCACATTGCTTTTTCTTCAGCAGAGCATCCTTTGGCATCACACATTTTTGCGCATTCCTCTTTGCTCATTTTTGAACATTCGCTCATGTCGCATTTTGTGTTCATGTTTCCTTCTTGACATTGTGCATTTGCTCCGTGGCAAGATGCTTCTTGACCACTGCAAGACATCTCACATTTAGCAGCATTGGCTTCTTTTTTGTCGCCATGGCCATCGCCCAAGATTGGCGCAATCACCAAACCAACTAAACAAGTCAATTTGATCAAGATGTTCATTGATGGACCAGAAGTATCCTTAAATGGATCACCAACGGTATCTCCAGTAACTGCTGCTTTGTGCGCATCTGAACCTTTGAAAGTCATTTCTCCGTTGATCATGACACCCGCTTCAAATGATTTTTTAGCGTTGTCCCATGCACCACCAGCGTTGTTTTGGAAGATTGCCCAAAGCACACCTGATACAGCCACACCTGCCATGTAACCACCAAGTACTTCGGCAGCCATTGGCCAGTTGCCAGAAATGAATCCTGTACCAAGACCAATCAAAATTGGTGTTAAAATAGTAAGTGCACCAGGCAACATCATTTCGCGAAGTGCAGCTTTAGTAGAAATCTCTACACACTTACCGTATTCTGGTGTACCTGTTCCTTCCATGATTCCTGGAATTTCGCGGAACTGACGACGAACTTCGTTCACCATATCCATTGCGGCACTACCAACTGATTTCATAGCAAGCGCAGAGAAAACAACTGGAATCATACCACCAATAAATAAGGCAGCAAGAACTGGCGCTTTGAAGATGTTGATTCCTTCAATACCTGTAAATGTTACGTATGCAGCAAACAAAGCCAAAGCTGTAAGGGCAGCAGATGCAATAGCAAAACCTTTACCTACTGCAGCTGTTGTGTTACCTACTGAGTCAAGAACATCCGTTCTTTGACGCACTTCTTTAGGCAATTCGCTCATTTCAGCAACGCCACCTGCGTTATCAGCGATTGGGCCAAAAGCGTCAATTGCTAATTGCATGGCAGTTGTTGCCATCATCGCAGATGCAGCAATAGCAACGCCGTAGAATCCGGCCAATGCATATGAACCCCAAATGGCAGCAGCAAACAAGATTACTGAAGAGAAGGTAGAAATCATACCTGTAGCCAAACCAGCGATGATGTTGGTAGCGGCACCAGTAGATGAGTTTTGAACAATACCTAAAACTGGTTTTTTACCAAGCGCAGTGTAATATTCAGTGAAGTAAGAAATAAGGTATCCTACAGAAAGACCTACGAGTGTAGCGTAGAATACGTGACGGCTTGGAATTTCCATTATGCCTTCACCAAAGAAATTCATTTGAATAGTTTCAGGAAGCATCCATTTAACTAAGAACCATCCTGCAATTGCAGAAATAACAATAGAGGAGATGTTACCAATATTCAATGCTTTTTGTACTTCAGCTTCTTTCGCGTCGTTAGAAGAGATACGTACTAAGAAAGTACCGATAATTGAAGCGATGATACCAACACCTGCAATCATGATCGGTAATAAGATTGGACCCATACCTTGGAAACCTGTCAATGCTTGACCATTGTCAGCCATATCCTTGATAATGTAGTTACCAAGTACCATTGATGCCAAAACTGTGGCTACATAAGAACCAAAAAGGTCAGCGCCCATTCCGGCTACGTCACCAACGTTGTCACCAACGTTATCTGCAATGGTAGCTGGGTTACGTGGGTCATCTTCAGGAATACCTGCTTCAACTTTACCTACTAAGTCAGCACCTACATCGGCAGCTTTGGTATAGATACCTCCACCAACGCGTGCAAATAAGGCAATCGACTCAGCACCTAAAGAAAAACCAGCTAGGGCTTCGAGAACCATTGTCATTTTATCATAGTCCCAATCACCTCCTTGAAGGAAGTAATTTAAAAAACCAAAAAAGAATAAAGACAAACCTAATACAGCAAGACCTGCCACACCAAGACCCATTACAGTACCACCACCAAAAGAAACTTTAAGTGCATTTGGCAATGAAGTTTTTGCCGCTTCTGTAGTTCTTACGTTAGCATCAGTGGCAATGCGCATACCGATATTTCCGGCAATAGCTGAAAAAATAGCCCCAATGATAAAGGCTGGTACAATTAACCAGTGTGTTGTAGGTACAACTGTAGAAATACCAAATAGAGCTGCGGAAGCAATAACCACAAAGATGGCGAGTAAACGGTACTCAGCAGATAGGAAAGCCATAGCACCTTCTTTGATGCTTTTAGCGATGCCTTGCATTTTTTCATCACCGGCTGGTTGTTTTTTTACCCAAGCCATTTTGACAAGCATAAAAAGCAAGCCAACAAGTGACAAGACGATAGGAATGTAAATTACGTTCATAGATTACTAATTAAGTGTAAAATTCGGGCAAAAGTAGCTGATTCTGCCTAGGAAAGCAAATACGTGAAAAAAAAATAAGGGTTACATTATGCAACCCTTATTTTAATTTTTCTGATAGAAGAAACTTATTGCTTCGTATAGGTTGCTACACAAGTGCCGCTTCCACCAATAATTGGTGTCGTGTTGTCATACGTGTAGGTGATTGTGATTGTGTTGGCTTGGTCATTGATTGTCCCTACTCCTGAGAAGGTGACTTGTCCAAAAGTAAAATCGATGGTTTGTGTTGGAATATTGATGTTGCTACCATTTACCGTAGCATTTGCAGTTCCACCGACAATGTTGAACATGTTGTCAATAATGAGGTCGTTGGTGCCGGCCGTACCAGTGGCAAAAATTGGTGCTGCTGCAAGTGGGAAGGTATTCCCGCAATCACTGCTTACTTCCCATGTTACTAGCCAATTGTCCATGCCAATCACAACGTTAACCGTTCTGGTCGCCGTTGTTGTTCCGTTATCGTTGGTTGCAGTATAGGTAAGCGTATATGTTCCTTTGGTATTGGCATTAACCGTTCCGGAAGTTGTGACGGTTGCTGCTGAACCATCAGTGTTTGTCGCAGTAGCACCAGCATCGTTGTAGGCACTTCCTACACTTATGGTTTCTGGATTGTTGCCATTCACTGTAATGGATGGGGCAAACTTACAGGTACCGTCATCTTTTTTAGCTTCAGTGCTGTAATTGACAGCGCTTGGATCTGTACAGCCTTTCTTTTTACAACTTGTTGCAGTACCTAATAATAAAGCAGTGACTGCGAATAATGAGAGTGTTTTATTCATTTTTTTGGTTTTAGATGTTTCGAAGATATAAAAGATTTATACAGCTTGCAACAAACGATGTTTGATGAAGATTATTGTATAAAAAAAAGCGGCGCCCCAAAGAGCGCCGCCTTCCAACCAAACGATAGGCTTTAGTCTTGCAGCACCTCTGCTTGACCATTTGGTGTTGCAAGCGCGTTTTTGATTTTTTCTTCTAGTTCTTCCATGAGTTCAGGATTGTCTAGAATTAATGATTTAATAGCATCACGGCCTTGGCCAAGTTTGGTTTCTCCGTAAGAGAACCAAGATCCGCTCTTTTTAAGGATATTGAGATCCACACCCAGATCAATGATTTCACCAACTTTAGAAATTCCTTCTCCGTACATGATATCAAATTCTGCTTTGCGGAATGGTGGAGCCACTTTGTTTTTAACCACCTTCACTTTAACGCGGTTACCGATGATGTCTTCGCCTTCTTTCAATTGAGCAGCTCTTCTGATATCGATGCGAATTGAGGAGTAAAATTTAAGGGCATTACCACCAGTTGTAGTTTCGGGGTTTCCGAACATCACGCCAATTTTGTCGCGCAATTGGTTGATAAAGATACAGCAGCAACCTGCTTTGTTAATTGAGCCAGTAAGCTTGCGCAATGCTTTTGACATAAGGCGTGCTTGTAAACCCATTTGGGAATCGCCCATTTCGCCTTCGATTTCGGCTTTTGGTGTGAGCGCTGCAACGGAGTCAATCACGATGAGGTCAATGGCACCCGAGCGAATGAGGTTATCGGCAATTTCAAGTGCTTGTTCGCCGTTGTCTGGTTGTGAGATCAAGAGGTTTGCGACATCTACACCTAGTTTTTGAGCATAAAATTGGTCAAAAGCGTGTTCAGCATCGATGAATGCAGCAATGCCTCCTTGTTTTTGGACTTCTGCAATTGCATGAATGGCCAATGTTGTTTTACCTGATGATTCTGGGCCATAGATTTCTACTACGCGACCTTTTGGATAGCCATTGATTCCTAAAGCAAGGTCTAGGGTAAGAGAGCCAGTTGGGATGACATCTACTTTTTCAACAGGGGCATCTCCTAATTTCATAACGGCGCCTTTGCCGAATGTTTTGTCAAGCTTCTCCATGGTCAATTGGAGTGCTTTGAGTTTTTCGAGGTTTTGTTCTTTAGACATATCGTTTGTTGTTTTGAGCGAGGCTCGGTGAATAATTTTTACAAAGGTGAAAGTGGAAGAACGTAAACGATTTACGAACTTCTAAAAATAATTTAATAACAAGACAACACTTCGTTGGCGTGGTCTTTAGTATTGGGTTTTTCTAGGACTTTGATCAAGGTGTGGGCTTCATCAAAAATGAAAGTCATGCGGTGGATACCATCATAGACTCGGCCCATGAATTTTTTTGTTCCCCAAACGCCAAATTGCTGGATGATGAGTTTATCGGTGTCTGAGATTAATGGAAAGTTCAGGTCATATTTATTGACAAACTTTGTATGGGAAGCAACGCTATCGGCACTGATGCCAATTACATGGACGCCTGCAGCAACAAGTGCTTCTTGGCCGTCTCGGATGCTACAAGCCTGGGCTGTACAACCTGGAGTATCGTCTTTTGGGTAAAAATAAATGACTACGCGCTTTCCGGCATAGGAATCGCTGCTGATGGAATTGCCGTTTTGGTCAAGCCCAGTAAAGGATGGAAGCTTGCTTCCGATTTTAAGTGTATCCATAATGTTTAAAAAATAATCTGTTTAACGATGAAAAACTAATCAAATGTAAAAACTATTCATCAATAACAAAACATGATTGACAAAAAAGTTTGCGTGTTGTCAGTATTTTAACAGACGAAAAATCAACGCGCACCAAGAAATGATGCTAATGGCGCCGCCAATAGGCGTGATTGGCCCTAAAATCCCGACGTTCAGTCCGGCGTGTTTGAGTGCCACGATTCCGTAGATGGAAAAACTAAATAAAAATAAGCCAAGAAGCATGGCTTGGGTAATGCGCTTGACCGAAAAAGAAAAACGATCTGCCTGTAAAGCGAGCACCAAAGTACTGAGTGCTAAAAACGACTGATAACGCACGCCTACTTCAAAAGTTTGCAATAATTCTTCATTTAATACTGCTTTGAGGGCATGTGCGCCAAATGCACCTAGAATGATAGATAACATTAAAAAAAGACTCGCCAGAATAGTACTTTGTTTTTCCATTCCACGAAGTTGTGAAAAAAAGTAAAATCATGCTGTATCTTTGCAAGGATGTTTCGTAATTATTTAAGTTTATTATTGACTGTTTGTCTTTTTGCTTGCAACCAAGAAAAGCAAGACAACTTCGATTATATCCAATACGAATCTTTTGATTTAAGTCCCTATGATTTGCCCGCAAACATCATGTTGCCAGACGCCTCTGCAGGTATTGGCACTTCTTTGAAACCAAAGGTGAGTTATGAAATTGGTGGTTTTAAATGGCGCATAGATGTCGGACGCAATTATTCAATGTTGATAGAAGATTACGGCGATAATGCCCTGCGCTTCGCGGAATTCAAAAGAAAATTATTTAAGCCCAATCGTTATTTCGATATCCGCGTCGTTGAACAGCGCAGCAATTTACTCATCTATAAAAGAGTAGTCAAAGGTGCTTATGTCGAACAACCTAACGAAAAATATCACATTTACAGTGTTTGTAAAATTGCCGATAACTACTATGAAATCATGAATCGCGAACAAGGTGACTCCAAAAGGGTTGTAGATTTTATGTTCCATAGTATTCAATCCTTCAAATCAAAATAATTGTCATGACCAGAGAAGCAGTCCTCGAGGTATTAGGAAAAATCATTGAGCCCGATCTTAAAAACGATCTTGTTAGTCTCAATTTAATAGAAAACATTCAAGTAGATGCCCAATCTATTTCACTTGAAGTACGCATCTCTAATCCGGCTTTGCACGCGCGCAAACGAATGCAAGAAGCGATTGAATTCAATTTAAAGCGTGTGTTTGGTCAAGAGATTGACATTCAATGTAAAATTCAAGGTCTCGATGCAGAAAGCAGAAGCGCCAGAAGAAAAATTCTTCCTGATGTCAAAAAAATCATTGCCATTGCTTCAGGTAAGGGTGGTGTAGGTAAATCTACCGTTACTGCAAATTTGGCTGGTGGCTTGGCAAAACGAGGATACAAAGTAGGAATTGTCGACGCAGACGTTCACGGCCCATCTATGCCAACCATGTTTGATTTAGTTGGCGACCGTCCAAAAATGGTCGATGTCAATGGACAATCATTGATCAGCCCTATTGAATCAAATGGCATAGGAATTTTATCTATCGGATTTTTTACCAATCAAGATGATGCTGTGGTTTGGAGAGGCCCAATGGCCGCAAAAGCCTTGACGCAACTTTTCACAGATGCGCATTGGGGTGAACTCGACTTTCTTTTAGTTGATTTACCTCCGGGCACCTCTGATATTCATTTGTCCTTAATGCAAACTGTTCCGCTCGATGGCGTAGTGATTGTCAGCACACCCCAAGAGGTCGCTTTGGCAGATGCCAGAAGGGGTATTCAAATGTTCCGTTTAGATTCTTTTAAAGTGCCTATTCTCGGTATCGTAGAAAACATGGCCTATTTTACACCTGCTGAATTGCCAGACAACAAGTATTATATTTTTGGAAGAGATGGCGCTAAAAATTTGGCTGAAGGTATGCGCGTGCCTTTTCTTGGCAGCATTCCGCTTGTTCAAGGAGTTTGTGAAGCAGGCGATGCAGGCAGACCCGCTGTTTTTCAGCAAAATACGCCAAGTACACAAGCCTTTGAAGAATTAGTTCATAACTTTGAGGCTGAATTACAGCGCCTTGAAGCCTCCATGCCAAAAGCTTGATCAATGAATAAAGAACAATTACGCAGCAAAGTGCTCGATGCACTAGATCAACTTCGTCCTTTTATGCACGCCGACGGTGGTGATATGGAATTGGTTGATATCACCGATGACGCGATTGTCCAGGTGCGTTTGTTGGGCTCTTGTAGCGATTGCTCGATGTCTCAAATGACCATCAAAGGTGGTTTGGAAGAAGCGCTCAAACTTGCAGCTCCTGAATTGAAAGGAGTAGAAGCAGTCTAGACATGAAAGTCAGGTTTGTTGTCATCGGTAAAACAGCTTTCGACGATTTAAAAGTTGGCGAGCAGCGCTACCAAAGCAGGTTGGTTCATTACTGCCAATTTGAACGCTTAGAATTGCCTGACGTCAAAAACCCCAAAGCTTTATCAAAGGCACAAATCAAAGAAAAAGAGGGCCAGCTCTTACTCGAGAAAATACAAGCCACAGACTTACTCATATTATTAGATGAAAATGGCCAACAATTTAGCTCTGAAGAATGGGCAGTTTGGCTTGAAAAAAAACAAATGCAGCACGCCGGTCATTTTGTTTTTGTGATTGGCGGAGCCTACGGCTTCAGTGAGGCAGTTTATCAGCGCGCCAACTTCAAAATATCTTTATCTAAAATGACTTTTTCGCATCAGATGGTACGCATGATTTTTTTAGAACAGCTTTATAGAGCGTTTAGCATTTTAAAAGGTGAGCCCTATCATCATGCCTGATTCATTGCGTTTACACGAACTCATTTTTAAAAAACCTGCGGGCACAAGCCGCGGAGTTTTGTATACAAAGCCATCCTGGATATATAATTACATCCTTTCAAATGGGCTCACTATTCAAACAGAATTCCCTGTGATACCCGGTTTGTCTCCCGAATACAAAGACCACGAGCAATATGAGCTGGATTTACATGATTTTCTCGATGAGGCACTGCCATTTTTAGCGCAGTGGAGTCATGCCCCATTTGAACAAGATCAAAATTGGCTAGACTTACTACAGAAATGGCAAAAATTTCCCTCTTTTATTTTTGGATTTGAGGTGCTCATTTTTGCAATAAAGGCCAAGGGAAATCCCATTTTATTTGACACGCCCTTTACCCGAGGCCAAACAACAATTCCAATCAACGGCTTGGTTTGGATGGATACTCAAATCAATATGCGCGATCAAATTCAAGAAAAAATTGCGCAAGGTTTTAAGGTAGTTAAGTTAAAAATTGGCGCTATCCAATGGGCCGAAGAATTGGCACTCGTACAAGAAATCCGCAGTCATTTTTCAGAACAAGAAATGACAATTCGGGTAGACGCAAACGGTGCTTTTTCAAGTGATCGAGCCCTTGAAATTTTAGCTGAATTAAAGCAACTTCAAGTACATAGTATCGAGCAACCTATTCAAGCGGGTCATTTAGAGGAAATGGCCAGTTTGTGTCAAAAAGAATTGATACCAATTGCGCTCGATGAAGAATTAATAGGGGTCTCTTCCTACAAAGAGAAAGTTGCCCTACTCGAACAAATTAGGCCACAATATATTATCCTTAAGCCAAGTTTACACGGTGGATTCAGCGGCACAAAGGAATGGATTTCAATTGCCGAAAGCTTGGGTATTGAATGGTGGCTGACCAGCGCGCTTGAAAGTGCTATTGGTTTAAATGCCATTGTGCAATTCGGAGCAACATATCCATTGATATTAGCACAAGGATTTGGAACAGGTGGGCTCTACACCAATAACTTTGAAGGAAATTTGTCGATTCAAAAAGGGCAAATGCACTGGATCAACGCCCCACGCAAGGGCTGATTTCCGTACAATTCTGGTAAACCATATCGTGCAAAATTAATTGGGCAGCTAAGGCCAATTGTGTATAGTTTTGCGAGTTGTTACCGAAACCAGCAGCTGAATTTTGCCACATGGCCTTGATGAGTTCTTGAGACCCTTCGGTGGGCTGTATTTTATTGACTACAGCAGCTACATTCATGGCACCAGCATGGTATACATGTAGCACAAAAAGCCTAAACCAAAGGTCTGATTCATTGTATGGGATTTGATGTGCAGCTAAAATTCTCTTGGCCTCAGGGATACATATTTTTCGAATGAGCTGCGCAGCACCATAGGCCGAACGGTCAAAATCTTTTCTTTCGTCTACTTGATCATTAACCGTCAAACCTTGTGAGCGCGCAACACTTGGCATCAATTGAAAAGCGCCGTATGCACCTGTTGAAGATTTGCGCATTTGCGCAGGGCTTTCTATCAAAAGAATCGCTTGGGCATACCATGGGTCTACGCCAAAGCGCTCAAAAGCGGCAACACCTTTCGACAGACTCGGATAAACTTCATTGAATTTATAGAAGTCATTTTTTCCTGTAGTAACGTATATTCTTTCAGTAGAAGGCAAACCATAGGCGACACGAAGTGCTTGACGCGTGCTGTCTTTTTGTGTTTCTGATTGGCGATTCCAATCTCGGTTTGACATTTTTGCCAAAACCTGACGTGTAGCGGCAACATTGACCAAACAAGAGTCGGGGGCGAGTAACATGATTTTTTTCCAAAACTGCGCCTGTGGAAGTTGATCCCAACGGTCTTCAAAAAGTGCCTCGGCGTGCATAATTGTTTGTACGCCATGTGCTTGGTGCACATTGATTTTATCGGCCTCCCATTGAGATAACGGTTGGGCAGTCAAGTGAGATGTAAAAAGCGCAAAAATAAGGCCGGAGAGCAGCTGGAGTTGTTTCATTTTCTAAAAATACAGATAACCTTATTTGACAAAAAAGTTACAGTAACATAGTATACACAACACAGTGTTGAAATTGCTTAATTTTGCATATGCGCATGATTAAAAAGTGGCTCGGTTATCCTTTGATTCTTCTGGTAAGGATATACCAGCTGATTATTTCACCACTGTTTCCGGCTACCTGTAGATATACGCCAACTTGCTCATCTTATATGATTGAAGCCATTCAAGTCTGGGGGCCAATCAAAGGAACATTTTTAGGATTGAAAAGAATTTCGAGTTGTCATCCAAGAGGTGGTTTTGGATATGACCCCGTTCCTAAACGCGGTCCGGAAGTGCCAATCGATGCTGCAACACCTGATAACAATGCAAATAACTGTCAAAATCATTCGCACTAGCGAGCCTTTCGGCGGCATCGTAAGTACTAGGTTCTTCTTTAGGATTTTCTAAATAGGCAAACCATTGATAAATGAGTTCCATACTTTCACTGCGTTTACTCGGAAAATCAGCTGCCTTCACTGAACAATAAAAATGCAGTGATTTTCTTGCTCTTGTGAGTAAAACATTGAGTCTTTTGCCACCTTGACTTTGATTCATGGGTCCAAAACGCAAGTTAAACTCGCCGCTTTGATTTTTCCCAAAACCAAAACTGATGAGCAAATGATCGCACTCTTCACCTTGAACTTGTTCGAGTGCCAAGAAAAAGGCTTGCCGTTGATTGATTTTTTCCTCTAATAATGCTTGTTCCTTGTGATTAAGGTTGTTATAGATGCATTGTAACTGTTGCAAAGAGAATGCAACTACACCAATTTTATCCTCATGTTGCAATAGCTTTTTGAGTGCTGCGGCGAGTGCTTTTGCTTCTGGGTCATTTTGACGCTCGTGGTAAATGCCATTCGGAATGAAATGTTGAAAGATGGCTTGTTTTTGTCTTTGAAGAGAAGGCCATGTTTTCAATTCATTGTTGTAAAAATGTCGGTTAGAAAATGCAATTAAGCTCGGGTGCTCACTGCGGTAATGATAATGCAGCAAATGTTTGGGTAAATGAAAAGCTGCCTGGTGCAACAGGTCAATGACACCATCGGCTTGTGCTGAAAAATAAGAACTCGGGCGCATTTGTTCTGGGTCACCCGCAATCAAAGCGGTCTCTACCCTTTGCAAGGCACCAATGGCATGACTCAACGGGAGCTGACTCGCTTCATCAAAAAGGCCATATTCGAATAAGGAACACGACATCGGTATGCTGTTGGCTACTTGAGTCGGGTTTAAAAGCCAAACAGGGTAAATGGCCAAAAGCCAAGGAGCGGCAGGTCCTTCGAGCAAATTTTTGAGCGGGCTAAATTGACGAGTTTTGGCCATCTCTTTGACGAGGAGGGCCTTGCCTTTTCGCAATGTTTGCCGATAAATTTTTTGTTCCTCAGTTAACTTTCTGATGGGTAAATTTAACAAGGACTCGAGCGCTGTAAATCGTTCAATTTGCTTTCTTTTTACGGCTTGCGTATAGTACTCTTGTTGTTGTTCTTCCTCATTAATTGCGTCAGCTAGCGCTGCTTTCCAAGTCGGGTTATCCCATTGAAAAAGCAAAGGATAATTCATTCTAAGAGCGGCCCAAAACTCTTCTTGAAGTTCCTTGGAGCATTGTTGGTCTTGACCCAGCGTTCCCCATATTTCTTGTGGAATTTTTTGGATCATATTTAAATGATTTCGCAATAATTCCCAGCAATGAGTCAGGTCTTTTTGCAAAGCGGTAAAGTCAAGTGATTTTTGCTCAAATAGCTCGCGGTGTAAACTTGTAAATCGATAAACTTGAGTTTGATATTGCAAAAAGGTAACGCGTTCTTCTTGAGATAATGCTTGATACCAATTAAATTGCTCCCAATTGATTTGTTTGAGCAATTGTAAGAGTATAGGAACTTCTTGTGCCGGATTTTCTATTCCGAATTGTGCAATTTTTAGCTCATTTTGCTGCTGTTGCGATTTCAACTGCCAATATTGACCGATGGCTGAATCAAACTGTTCAATTGGAAGTGTAGGTAAGCGCAGCCAAGCCTTTGCAATGACATTCCATTTTCTTTTTTTGAAAAATCCTTTTGCTGCTGCTAAATGCTGAAGAACCGGCCATTCTTCAAGACTTGGGATTTGCAGCCAAGCGCTGAGCTGAACTTCAAGCTGAGCAATTTGTTTTTCTTTGAGAAGGTAGGCGTTGAGCGTTTTGGTTAATTTGTTTTGATGTAATTCAAGTGGTCGGGCATATTTTTGAAATACTTGGGTCTGAAATTGATGACAGATTAAACTTTTCTTTGAAAGCATTTCCATGTCAGTACTTGATTCTAACTGGAAAACATCTTGAAGGATACTCAATAAATGTTGCCATTCTTGCCACTGTTTTTCAAGTTCTTCAAATGGTTTTTGAGCCCAGACACTTCCAAATTTTGGTAAGATTTGGAGCAGCGATTCAGGAATTCCGGCTTGGTATTTTCGTGAATGCAACCAACTCATCCATCTGTCTGATATAGTTGCTTTTGGATGATTTATTTTTGGCCCAAAAGAATCCAAGAGCTCTTCAAACGGAAGTTGAGTTGCTTGTTCAATCTTGTTTCTTTCTTGCCAGTATTGTCTGGCTTTGTTGCTTTTTACAAAGCTTGGTGAAAGTGCTGGAGAACTGACATTGAGTAGATTTTGAAAATCGAATTGTAGCTGCTGAAAAAAACCACCAAGTTCATTTTTTGTGGGTGCAATTAAACAATATTGACCCAAGCCAACCTGTGTAAGGCGGTGTTTGATTACTTCTAGCGCACCGCGTTTTTCACTGACAACCAGCGCTTTTTTCTGATCAAAAAGAACTTGCGCAATAAAGTTGCTTAACACAGCTGACTTCCCCGTGCCGGGCGGGCCATAAATAACGCAGGAATTAGTTGTGGCAAGCTCAATAGCCCTTTTCTGATCAAGGTCCAGGGGTGTAATTTGACCTCTAATGGGCTGAGGGTCGCGACTTAAAAGTTCTTGATCAAAGTCGCCAAGAACTTGTAGTATTGCGGGTGAAAATTCGTTTTGGTTTTTCAACGCCTCCCATTCTCTTCTGAGTTCGTAGCGCTGTGGATGGAAATTTCCGATGAAACTATCCGTTGAAAAATGTGTGTATATTCCTTTTTCAACCAGTTGGCTAACCCATTCAAAATCTGGGTTGTCAGGAGCATCTATATTCCATTCGTTTTTGAGTATTAGCCTGATATATGGGTTCAGTTGAGCCATTTCAGAAAACTCGATATGCTTTTGATCTATTTGAATTTTATTGGCGTCAAAGAGAAATACAGGAGTTTGCAAAGATTTAGTACCTTTCTGCCAATGAAGAAGCCCTTGCGTAAGTACCAAGGCGTCAATGCCTTGTTCGCGCTTTAGTTTTTTATAATCTCTTAAAATTTGGTTACTTCTTGGTGAGTGATCCCAAAGTGCCTCAATGTTGGGCTGAACCTTGTTGGCGTCAATATTTACGAGTAAATCGTCTGTGCGCAGCAAGGTGAGCTCTGATTCCCAGGTATGGTAATATGCTTCGATTGCTGCTGACATGTCGTAAAGTTAGCATCTCTAAGTCGAATAAAAAATCTAATTTTATCTACAAACTCTTTCTATGAAATTAGCCCTTAGTTCAGTGTGCTTACTTTTTTGTTCGCAATTCTATGCACAAATAACAGTAGCTGTTGCAGACCACGCCAATGCCAATGATACCGTGCGCTTTAGCCAAGCCGCAATCACGACACTTGACCTCCAGACCACAGGGCCAAATGCCATTTGGGATTTCTCTCAGTTAAGTGCCCAAACACAAACCATAAAAAATTATGAACCGCTCGACTTCAGCTCCTTTTTGATCATTGCCACATACGGCCCCATCGCCTCAACTCCATATCGGGCGAGTTACCACAATCCATCAACCGCTTTGCCAATAGAGCAATTTTCAGCTTTCCTTCCTATTGAATTATCCAACCTGACCCAATATTCTAAACGCACATCTAGCGCAATCACTAGCATCGGATATTCTATTGATGTTCAAGGACAGGGCTTGCCTTTTAAGTCAGACACCATTGAGACACGCTATGAATTACCCTTGCAGTTCAATGACACTTATAATTCTCGCGGTTATACTTATGTAGACTTAAATCCGGCAGCAGACATCAAATTTATTCAGCACCGCCAGCGCACTTCAACGGTCGATGGTTGGGGCACCTTGACCACACCATTCGGAACGTTTCAAGCATTGCGAATTCGCCACGACATCACTGAATCAGACTCCATTTTCCAAACCTTTTTTGGCCAGGGTGCCTGGATTGCACCACCAACCTTTCAAACAACAGAATATGAATGGTGGACAAACAACAAAAAGGATTACCTGCTGAAAGTCATCGAAGGTGGTTTTGGACAACAAGGTCAAGGGATCACCTCCATCGAATATCAAGACCAATATTTAGGACTTGATGCCGGAATTACTGACCTAGACCAACAGCTCGTCATTTCTCCTAATCCTTGTACAGATTTACTTTTCTTTCAAACCCCTTTGGCCTTCGAAAACATCGAAGTTTATGACCAGTTAGGAAATTTGATTCAAACATATAGTAACGAAAGTTTGGTGGGTTATTTAGACTTTAGTGCTTTGCCAACTGGCACCTACACGATGAGGTTTGTGTCGCCAAAGTTGCAATTATTCAGAAAGCTCGTCAAACTTTAATACCTTTGACACGGCAAATCAGTCTATCGCTTTTCATTTGAAAAGAGGAAAGTCCGGGCAGCACAGAGCATCGTACTTCCTAACGGGAAGGTCCGTAAGAAGTGATTTTTACGGAACAGAAAGTGCCGCAGAAAGGTAAACTACCTCGGCTTGCCGAGGAAAAGGTGAAAAGGTGGGGTAAGAGCCCACCGCTTGTTTAGCGATAAACAAGGCAGGGTAAACCTTACGAGCTGAAAGACCAAATATACCGGGGTATGCGCAAGCAGAAAGGGCGGCTCGCTCTACTCGGAGGGTAGGTTGATGGACTCCATTCGTGAGGATGGAGCTAGATAAATGATAGACACCAAAGCTGCGTGCAGCCATTGGAACAGAACCCGGCTTATGATTTGCCATTTTTTTATTTTCGCATGAATGCACTCGTCCAAGAAATCCAGCAAGCATTAGAAAACGCAAAAGACCCCGATCGTGTAGCTCAAATGGAAGCTTACATGAAAAATCACTTTTCCTTTATCGGCGTCATGTCGGGCCCAAGAAAAATGATTTTTCAGCAATTCAAGCCAAGACTTCAGCAGCTGAGCCCTGACCAAAGCTGGGATTTTATTCAAGAGTGCTGGGTGAATCCTTACAGGGAGGTGCAATATGTAGCCGTAGATCATTTGCTTACATTCTATAAAAAGATTGCTCAGCCCACAGACGGAGCACATTTTGCCTTTATTTTAACCAATCAAACATGGTGGGACTCTCTCGATTTATTAGCTTCTCATAGTGTAGGTCATTTTGCGCGCCAATTCCCTAAAGAATTTTCAGAATTGGCCAAAGATTGGGAATCTTCCGATAACTTTTGGTTGCACCGCACCTTACTTATTTATCAACTGAAATACAAGCAACAAACCAACCTAGATTTATTACAATACTACATTCAAGCCTTTAAAACCAACAAAGAGTTCTTCATTCAAAAAGCCATTGGTTGGGCATTAAGAGAGGTGTCTAAATGGCATCCAATCTGGGTGCGAAAAGTAGTAGAACAGGGGCAGCTACAAGGTTTGGCGCGTCGCGAGGCAATGAAATACGTCACAGCGGACTAAATAAGCAGCGCCTGTTAATGGAAGATTTTGTATTTTCACACCTTATGAAAGCACGCATCTTTATTTTTCTTCTGAGCGCTTTATTTTCACTTGAATTGCACGCGCAATTTGGGCCTGAAAATGGTGTAAAAGCCTCTGAGCCGTCTTATATTTTGCTTCAAAACGCCACACTTCTGGTTAAGCCAGGTGAAACCCTCCAGTCCACGGATATACTTGTGCAAGACGGAAAAATCATTAGGGTTGGCAAGCAATTACATCAAGACGGCGCCATCACCATCGACTACACGGGCAAGGTTATTATCCCATCATTTGTAGAATTATATTCAGATGTTGGGCTCGAACCAATTAAATATTCGGGCAGTGGTTGGCGCCCTCAAATGGAGTCTAACAAAGAGGGGGCATACTATTGGAATGAAGCGGTTCATCCAGAATTAGCTGCCGCCGCGGCCTATCAATACCAAAGCGTAAAGGCTGAGCAATTACAGCAAGCAGGTTTTGGTTTTGCGCTCACGCATTATACAGACGGTATCGTGAGAGGGAGTGGGGCGCTAGTATCTCTGGGCTCAAGCCAGGTTCACAAGCAAATCATCAAAGCGAAAGCAGCTCAATATTTTTCATTTGAAAAGGGCGGAAGTCAACAAAGTTATCCTTCATCTCAAATGGGGTCCATTGCTTTATTGCGCCAAGCCTTTTATGATTTAAGTTACTATAAAGCAAATACACAAAAGCTCGGCTATTCACAATCGCTATCAGATTGGGCAAATATGGAAGGCGCGCCAGCTTTTTTCAAAACCACTGACAAATGGGAAATTTTACGTGCCGATAAAATTGCCCAAGAATTCAAAATCCCCTTTATTTTTGTAGGATCTGGCAACGAGTATGCTATTGCTCAAGAGCTAAAAAAAATCAAATCAAATTTGGTGTTGCCGCTAAATTTCCCCGATGCATATGATGTCAAGGATCCATATTTAGCGAGTCAAATTGCACTTTCAGACCTCAAGCACTGGGAGTTAGCGCCATCTAATGCAGCCATTTTAGCAAAATTGCAAATCACATTCTCCTTAACTACACAAGGCCTCAAAAACGCTGAACAATTTTGGACCAATTTACGCAAAGCCATCAACCGCGGTCTTGAACCTGCTCAAGCATTAGCAGCGCTCACGACAATTCCAGCTAAATGGTTGAATCTTGACAATCAGATAGGCACAATAGAGGCTGGTAAATTAGCCAGTTTTTCAGTCTACAATGGCAATCCGTTTACCCATGAAGCGCAATTGTTAGAATCTTGGAATCAGGGTGAACAAAAAATTTGGAAAAATCCTAATTCTGCGCAAATTATCGGTACTTATACGGTTCGTTTTGAAAACCAAACTTACGGTTTGCAAATCAGCGGTTCGCCTGAACGTCCTCAAGCAAAAGCATGGCTTGTCAAAGGATCAGATACACTACAAACCAAAGCAAATATTCTTTTAACGCAACAAGATATTGCCATCCAATTTTTGTCATTAGGTCAAGCAAATCAACAATTGATTCAATTGCACGGCAAAGTATTGAAAGACGGTGCAGTATTGGAAGGCGAGGGAACCAACGAGAAAGGTGCCTGGATGAGGTGGTCAGCAATTCAAAACAAAAAAACGGCAGCACAGCCATTGACTGCTTTAAAGCCGGATACGTTACACAACGGAGCTGCTTGGTTTCCGAATATGGCATTTGGAAATGCAGATTTACTCAAAGCTGGCACACTTTTATTCAAGGATGCAACGGTATGGACCAACGAGAAAGAAGGGATTTTAGTAGGCGCCGATGTCTTAGTGCAGGACGGAAAAATTGTCAAAGTGAGTCGACAGTCCATTAGCGCTCCATCAGGTGCAAGAATTATTGATGCAAAAGGCATGCATTTGACAAGCGGAATTATCGATGAACATTCACATATTGCTATTTCAAAGGGCGTTAATGAAGGCGGTCAGGCCATTACGGCTGAGGTAAGTATCGCCGATGTCGTGAACCCAGATGACATCGATATTTATCGCCAACTAGCAGGTGGTGTCACTGCCGCCCAATTGCTGCACGGCTCTGCAAATCCTATTGGCGGCCAGTCTGCTTTGATCAAACTCAAGTGGGGGCAAACACCTGACGAAATGCTCATCGACAATGCACCAAAGTTCATCAAATTTGCGCTTGGAGAAAATGTCAAGCAGGCCAACTGGGGCGACTTCAACACAGTGCGCTTTCCTCAAACAAGAATGGGCGTAGAGCAAGTATTTTACGACGGCTTTTATCGCGCAAGAGCTTATCAAAAAGAATGGGAGCTTTACAAATCGGGTAAATTAAAAACAGCACCAAGAGTTGATCTCGAATTAGAGGTGCTTTCAGAAATTTTACGCTCGGAACGTTTCATTACTTGCCACTCCTATATTCAATCAGAAATCAATATGCTGATGCATGTTGCTGACTCCATGGATTTTAGGGTCAACACTTTTACGCATATTCTTGAGGGCTATAAGGTGGCTGACAAAATGAAAGCGCATGGTGTGGCTGGTTCTACTTTCTCTGACTGGTGGGCCTATAAATTTGAAGTCAATGATGCCATCCCTTACAATGCCGCACTCATGCAGCAGCAGGGCGTCTTGGTGTGTTTGAATTCAGACGATGCCGAAATGGGTCGTCGCCTCAATCAGGAAGCAGCCAAGGCTATCAAATATGGCGGCATGACCGAAGAAGAGGCCTGGAAATTAGTTACCTTGAATCCGGCAAAAATTCTACACCTCGATCAAAGAATGGGCAGCGTCAAAGCAGGAAAAGATGCCGATTTAGTGCTTTGGACAGCCAATCCATTGAGCATTGAAGGAAGGTCAGCTATGACCATTATTGAGGGCGTTATTTATTATGAAGAAGCCTTACAAGAAGATAAACTGACCAATATTCAAAAAGAGCGCAATCGCATTTTAAGTATGATGTTGGCATCCAATGAATTAGGTGAGCCGAGTAAAACTCCTCAAAAGAAAACAAAGAAACACTTCCATTGTGATACGCTCGGTGAAGAAGCTGATGCACAAGAAAACGCCCATTAATATGAAGCAGCTACTCTTAATTTTATTGTTGAGTTCGCAATTTATTGCCAACGCCCAACGCATTTTATTACTCAATGGTACAGCACATATTGGCGACGGTCAGGTCATAGAATCCGCAGCTATTGGTGTAGTCAATGACCGCATTTCATTTATTAAAAATGCGTTGACCCAAACTTTTGATCCAGCCCAATGGGATACTATTATTCAATTAAAGGGCCAACACATTTACCCTGCACTCATCTCTGCAAATAATACACTAGGACTTACTGAAATAGATGCCGTTCGGGCTACCCGTGACTTCAATGATGTTGGCGTTTGGAATCCGCATGTCAGGGCACAAATTGCTTTTAATGTCGAGTCAAGAGTAATCGAAACGGTCCGAACAAATGGGGTCTTGATCAGCCAGGCAACACCTCGTGGCGGCTACATTTCTGGCACGTCCTCGCTCATGAATCTTTATGGTTGGAATTGGGAAGACGCTACCATTGTTGCCAATGATGGCATTCACCTCAATTGGCCTTACAGCAAGGAAACCTATCAAAAAGAAAAGCAGGAAATTTATCAGTTTTTTGAGATGGCAAAGGCCTATGCTGATCGCAAGGACGCTCAGCCCAATGACCTGCGCTTGGAGGCCATGAAGGCCTGTTTCAAAGGGCAAAAAAGAGTCTACATACATGCCGAATCTTTACAGCAAATTGTCGATGTCATTGATTTTTCCAAAGATTTCGAATTACCATTTCCGGTCATTGTCGGTGGTGATGAAGCCTATTTGATCGGAGCAAAACTCAAAGATTCAAAAATTCCGATCATGCTCAATCGCATCCATAGTTTGCCCAAACACGAAGACGACCTCACTTATCAGCCTTACCGATTGCCAGCCTTGCTCAAGGAACAGGGGATATTATTTTGTCTTCAAAATGAAGGCGACATGCAACCCATGAATACAAGGAATTTGCCATTTCAAGCCGGAACTACAATGGCATATGGCTTGACCGCAGAAGAAGCGCTGCAAACGGTGTCTTTAAATGTCTGTAAAATTGTAGGAATAGACCAAGACTATGGCACTTTAGCTGCCGGAAAAAAGGCCACATTTTTTGTCTCCAAAGGCCCGGCACTAGACATGAAAACCAATTTGGTGACACTCATTTTGATAGACGGCAAGTTTTGCCCGACCTCTAATTTTCAGCAAGAACTTTATCAGAAGTATCAAGATAAATACAAGCAATAAAAATTTCTTGTAACAAATCCGGATGTTGGTCGTCTCAGCATTGTCAATATGACTGTTCAGGAATATAACACGTGTGTCCGAGAATTCTCAGATAGCCTCTATCGTTTTGCACTTAAAAACGTCAGAGACACCAACCTTGCCCAAGATTTCGTGCAAGATGCCTTTGAACGGCTATGGTTGCGCATTGATACGGTTGATTACCAACGTGTGAAATCTTATTTGTTCCGAACGGTGGTCAACTTACAAATTGACCGCAGCCGCCGTAATAATCTGCAACAGCAGCACCTCAATTCGTTGCCAGATCCGGTCCACAGCCCTGGTGTAGCGCACGATGTGCAACAGCTCATTGACGAAGGCGTCGCCCGATTGAACGAAATGCAGCGCACCGTGCTCACCTTGCGCGATTTTGAGGGCTATAGCTACCAAGAAATTGCCGAGATCACTGATTTATCCGTGGATCAAGTAAAGGTTTACATTTTCAGAGCACGCAGATTTTTAAAACAATATATTGGGAACATGGAGGTACTGATATGAAACTAACTGAAGAACAACTCGCAACATTGGTATTGGCTTTCCATGAAGGCGCACTCACTGCTGAGCAAAAAATGCAGTTGGATTCCTACATCGCATTGTATCCTGATTTTCAGTCTGAAATTGATGAGTTTGTTTACTTAACGCCAGACCAACAAACATATCAAGGCCCGACTTTACTCAAAATGGAGTTAGAAAATATCACCTCATATGATTCAGAAGCGGGGCACCCATATGAGAAGCTGGCAATTGGTCAAGTTGAAAAAATATTAACTACCTCAGAAGAAAAAATAGAAGCGTCATTACAGCAAGATCCTAATTATCAAACAGTAAAAAAACAAATGCAGTTCACCATTTTAAATCCTGATCTGCAAATTAAATACCCTAGAATAGAACAGCTCATTAAGGAAATCCCAGTACGCAAGCTCAATTATAAAATTTTCTATTACGCGGCAAGTTCGGCTGCAGCATTGATTTTCACATTTTTCATTTATAATCAACAAAGCTCTTCTTACCCAACAAAGATGTTGGCTCACAAAAATAATTTAAAGAAAAGCCCGGATAAAAGATTAATTCTTGAGCGCTCAAATAGCCTTGATTTGAATAGGACGCAGCAAGCTACATTCAATTCAAATAAGGATCATTTGCCAGCTCCAAAACAAGCATTTATTGAGCTTAGCCAAATTCACGAAGGTCCTCCTTTAACAGAATCAATTGAAAATCCCAATGAAAACGTTGTTGATATTGACTTTGCAATTGTAGATCCTATTGAATACGCAAATTCAACCCCCAACGCTACCCATCAAAACCAAGTATTTTCGCAGCCGGCACAAAATCATGGCATCCCTACTTCGAAAGTGTTTACCAAAGAACCGGTTACTGTAAAAACATTTTTGCTTCAAAAGACTAATGAGCGTTTGTTTGGCACCGCTGCACCAAGCACAGACATGCGCTATGAGACTATGGCTCGCTACGCCAGCGAAACAATTGGCTTGCCGGTGCGCTATGCTGTGGAAGAAGGAAATTCCCATTATAAAGTTGTTTTTCAACTTGGCCCAATTAGCATTGAGCGAAATCGGGCAAAAAAATAATTGTAACAAAAAACAAGCAAGCTCGTCTTAGCTACAAAATCAAATAACATGAAGATCAAATTACTATTTACATTTTTAACTGCGGGCTTTTGTGTGCTAGCGCAGCATAATGAAACCAAGAAAATTGTCAAGATTCAAGGCAATGATACCACCATCATCATGATCAACGGCCGCGTCGACCAAATGGATTCTATGTTGACCGAAGA
>JBEDCS010000164.1:0-5419 GCA_041176605.1 Bacteroidota bacterium | reverse complement strand
GTTAATATATTTACCCACCAATTTAGCTTTTTAATTTAGATTATCTTTTTTTCTGGTAATAATATTTCAATCAAAGCCTGATTCATTCTATCCACAATTTCTTGGTCAAATTGCTCTAGGTAAATTCCTGTTACAGCGTTCCCATATTCATGGCCAAGTGCTTCAGCAATGATGTCTTTAGAATAGCCCATCTGTTTGGCTAGATTGGCATAGCTGTATCTGAATACATAGGTGGTAAGTTTCTCCCGGAGGCCTAGTAACTTTCCAATCTTGGTAAGATGGTGGTTAATTACCTTTCTGCGCTGCACCAAGTTTTCAATTCTTCTAGAGTTATTCATGTCCTTTAGTTCCACAAGTCCAAGTAGGGTAGAAGTACTTGTGAACTGGAACAGGACCTCCTTAATGTCATTGTTTAGCTTGATGCTATAGAGCTTTCCTGTTTTACTTCTTCTGTAAATAATGCTGTCATTCTTTAGATTGGTATCTGAGAGCAACAATAGATCCGTAATATTAATACCACGTAGCATGAACAGTAGTTTCCCTATGTTCCAAAAGCTATATTCAGGATGGGAGGCAGGTATGGTCCAATTAAAATAGGTTTTCAGTTCTGCTTTACTAAGTACTCTAGGGCTGGTCTTCTCCTTTCTAATCTTGTACTTTCTGAACGGGTACCATTCCACACTTATCAAATCTTCATTAATAGCCATGTTAAAGATGGTTCTTAGACTTCTAAAGTAAACTCCCATGCCATTGATGCTAATACCGGTTACATGCATGTTTTTCTCAAGCTCAAGTAAGTTGCGGTAGCTAAAATCCTTAAATGGCATATCTAAGTTGGTATACCTACCTATTGTTGCCATACTCTGTTTATGTACCTTGGCCCCTCCAAGTCTTTTTTTAGATACAAGGTCATCAATTACCTTCTGCCAATACTCTTTTATAGTGAGCTCATCAGGAGACTTGTTCAATAAATAATTCTTAAGAGTTTTAAGGCAGTTATTATTTGGGTTACTCAAAATGAAAAGTTGTAGCCTTTTTAAATAATCTGCCTCCAATTTAAATAGAGCCGCACTTAATTTACTTTGGCCTTCTATAATGCCAGTTTGCTCATTAATGAGTTCTTCTGGAATACAAACTCCCGTTCCAATTCTGAGAGGTTTTGAATCTACTAAAGTAGTAAAAACAAGTGGGTAGGTACCATCCTTTTTTTGTCTACGCTTGTCTAGCACTAATTTTAATGTTGCCATTCTTAAAGATTTGCAGCAAAAAAATTTGCCAGCAAATTTGCCAGTAAAAAGCTATTTGAAGGAGATTTTAACCTGTTTTGGGTAATGATATACCAAAAGTTAATTCCAAGAAAAAACCCAGTAAAGCTAATGCCGTACTGGGTTTTTGTTGCTCCCCCTGCTGGACTTGAACCAGCGACCCTCTGATTAACAGTCAGATGCTCTAACCAACTGAGCTAAGGAGGAATGTCTCAATTCGAGGATGCAAATATATGTAATTTTTCGAATTCAAAAAGTGAATTATTTAAAAAATTCATCACTTTTTTTCATCTTTTTTCTAAGTTATTCAAAATCATCATTATCCAAAGAAAAATCATCCATGCTTGTTTGGTATTGATCGTCGTCATCGTCTTGATCTACAAAACCAGTGGCCTCTTGATCTTCGCGATTGGAAGGTCTGAGGATGTTGGTTTTAGAAACATTCAAGCGGATTTCAGCACGCGTAGTGCCGTCTTCCATTTGAATGGTTTTGGCGAAGGGTGTGCCGATGATTTCAACGAGTGTTCCGCGTGTCAGAAAATCAATGATACGCATATTGGAACCTTCGCGTTTCCAGATGGTACAATTGACCCAAGTTGTTTTGGTGCGCATTTGTCCGGATTTTTTATCCTTCCAGTTTTTGTTGTGCGCGACCGGAAAGTTGATAGCGACAATACCTCTTTCCATCGTTTTAACGTGTGCGTCTTTGCCGATATTGCCGATAAGTCTGGTTTCAAATACAGTTGCCATTTCTTTGTAGAATTAAAAAAGCGTGTAATGGAATATACCAATACACGCTTCTAACAATAAAAGAGCTAAATTGTTGCAGCTTAGTGCTGATGACCATGCGGACCATGCGCATGACCATGTGCCAATTCGTCGGCATCCGCTTCGCGAACTTCAAGAATTGTACCTACAAAATGAAGGTCTGTACCAGCTAATGGGTGGTTGAAATCCATCTGAACAGTTTCGTCAGTGATTTCTAAGATGCGACCACGCAATTGATTGCCATCGCTGTCTGACATCGGTACTAAACTTCCAATTTGGAACATTGTGGCATCAAATTGACCGTCTTCGTTGTGAAAGATATTTGTTGGCAACATCACGACATGCTGTGGGTCTTGTTCGCCATAAGCATTGGCCGCTTCGATATGAAAATCAAAATGCTCACCTGCTGTTTTGCCAGCAAGTTTTTCTTCAAATTCAGGAATCATCCCACCGACACCATACAAGAAGGTCAAGGCAGTTTCCGGAGTTGTTTCTTCAATGTGTTCTCCGGTTGTGTGATCAGAGAGCTTGTAGGTCAAGGTAACGACCTTGTTGTGGGAAATTTGCATGTTATTTTTGAATTAATTGCTTTACAAAATTTGGAAGGGCAAAAGTAGAGAAGTGGATGTCTTCGTTGTAATAACGCAGGCCTTTCTCGGCAACAAATGCCTTGATGGCATCGGTGTTGCTTACTTTGCGTGGATCAGCGGCACCTTTGATGCCGTATTGGAAACTCCACATTCCGGTAGGGTAGGTAGGTACAAAGAAAAGTCCTACTGGTGCGTTGTCGGCACCAAAAATTCCTTGGAGCGTTTGGTTGAGTTCTGCAAAGGCTTTTTCGTTGAATTTTGGTGATTCTCCTTGTGCCACTAAAATACCGTCGGCCTTGAGTGTGCGGTAGCAGTTTTCATAGAATTCTACACTAAATAAACCTTCAGCTGGGCCTACTGGATCAGAACCATCAACGATAAGGAGGTCGTAAACGGCGTCTGCTGCATTTTTAACAAACGCGATTCCGTCGTCAACGATAAGTTCTAAACGCGGGTCATCGAATGATGCTGCAATTTCAGGGAGGTGTTCTTTACAAGCCTTAATGACTTCTCCGTCGATTTCAACCATTGTTACTTTTTCGATATTGCTGTGACGCAAAACTTCGCGAACGGTTCCGCCATCACCACCACCAATTACCAACACGTTTTTGGCGTTTTGCAAGGTAAACAAGCTTGGGTGAGAAATCATTTCGTGGTAATGGAATTCGTCTTTGATGGTCGTCATGACCATGTCGTCAAGGGCTAACATTTTACCGTACTTAGTTGATTCTAAAATGCGTACGCGCTGAAACGGCGACTGTACATCAAAGAAAACATCACCCGTAAAGCGCAATGAAAGCGCTTGGTCTTCGTCTTTGTCGGTAAACCATACATTGCGTGTATAGAAGTCAGGGTTGCGCCACTCAGCAGCTTTTTCACGAGCACTGGTGATATCAAAATCATTGCGTGTTAATAAATTAACTGAACCGCGTTTCATTTCAATTGCAGAATAAGACTTCGCGCCAAAACATTCTTTTAAGTGGTCAAAAGCAATCCAGGCGTTCATGTCTCCGCAAGTAAAGACATCCACAGCAGCATAGCCATATTCTGGCCACGTGTGAATGGCTAAGTGACTTTCTTGAATGACAACCACACCAGAAACACCATATGGAGAGAAATGGTGAAAGGTCGAATTGATGACAGTAGCTTCTGCCTTGCGGGCTGCTCCGACCATATCGCGTTCGATCGCCGCAACGTCATTCATGACATGCGGATCACAATTCATAAACTCCACTAAAATGTGGTTTCCAAGTGCAATGTTGTTCATTTTCTGATTTTGATTTAAAAAATTGAGCGCAAAGTTACGTAAAATCAAGGGGATTCATGTGTAACTTATGTTAATTTTCAGTCCGATAAATAACGAAGCTTGTCCAAACTGACCTTAATTCTGGCCTGACCAAAGATGACCGTTAGTTGTTTGCCCTTCATTTCTTCAACCATACCGATGCGGTTGGTTTGGATCAGTTGCACCTTACAACCCACAATTATCTTTTCTTGCTCGTACTTTTCTGCGCGCTGCACCTCTTTTTTAGTGGGCTTTTGAGTAGGAGAGGGGAGCGGGGCTTTCTTCTTGATGGTTTGCTTTGACTTCTCTAAGCGCAGGTATTGCCCTAATTCCTGAAACAACGCTGTATTGACGTCTTTTTTTCGTGAAGTGGCATTGAATTTTTCAATAAAAGCCAACATTTTTTTACCGGCCTGAAGTTGACGCTGGCTGGTTTCTTGAACCTGAGTTACTTGCGTTTGCTTATGTTGTAATTTCTGTATTTCTTGTTCGTGCTGAGCCCCTGCTTTTTCAGCTAGTTTGGCAGCTTCTTCTAAGCGTTTGTTTTGCGCTAAGAGTTGATTGCGTTCTTTTTGAAGACCACTTAGCAGTTTATCCAAACGCACTTTTTGTTGATCGAGACGCTGCTTGGCGTCTGCGATGATTTGCTTGGAAATACCGTTAAGTTGAGCAACCTCAAACGTAAACGAACTCCCTGGCTGGCCGCTAGAAAACTGATAAAGCGGGGAGAGGTCTTTTTCATTGAAAAGCATACAGCCATTGAGTGCTTGTGGCAATTCGTCGGCCTTGAGCTTAATATTACTGTAATGTGTAGTAATGACCGCAAAACTCTTCAGCTCATACATTTGCTCAAAAAATACCTCGGCCAACGCCGCGCCTAATTCCGGATCTGAGCCTGTTCCAAACTCGTCCAACAACAGTAAAGTTTGCGCATTTGCTCTAGACAAAAAGAACTTCATGCGTTGCAAGCGGTAAGAGTAGGTACTTAACTCGTTTTCAATTGATTGATTATCTCCAATATCAGAATAAATCTGCTTAAAAAAGCACATCTGACTATCGGGTGCAACAGGCACCAACAAACCTGATTGCAACATCAACTGAAGCAAGCCAATAGTTTTCAAGGTAATGCTTTTACCACCGGCATTTGGGCCAGATATGACGAGCATTCTTGACTTTTGAAGTAAACTGACATTTTGCGGCAATGTACTTTTGCCAGCAACCAAATTTGACCTTCTAAGCAAGGGGTGGTAAGCTTTTTTGAGCTGAAAACCCGGATGCTGACCAATGGCTGGTAAAACTGCTTCCATTTCAAGCGCCAGCTTACATTTGGCATTTAAAAAATCTATTCGGGTCAGTAGAATTTGATAAGCACCAATGAGTGGGCGATACTGCACCATAAGTGCCGTTAAGGCTTGTAATATGCGATGGATTTCTTTGCGCTCGTCGTCAAATAGAAACTCGAGTTCATTATTGAGCGGCACATTGACGAGTGGCTCGATAAAGGTCAGGCT
>JBEDCS010000163.1:0-3525 GCA_041176605.1 Bacteroidota bacterium | reverse complement strand
CAATCAAATAAAAATGATGTTAAGTGACCCTCAAGTCACCGCGAATGCGCGCCTAAATATCGTCAGCGCAATTCATTCTGCTTTACTTCCCTTAGAAAAGCATGTTGTTTTCATTACTATACGGAAAACACTTGGCTTCATTTTTTGACGATGTAGTTTTTAAAATCCACTAATTTGAGAAAGTTGTTGCATAACGCTCTGCGTACAAATCGTACTGTCAGGTTTGGTTTAAGTGCGGGCTTCGTGCTACTGGTTTGCCGTTGGTTTTGGTTGAAGTCTTGACTTTGGTTTTAAGTGTCAGAGTTACCAATTGCAAATTCGTTTTTCGTAACGGCATTTCAGAAAAGAAAAGTCTCCAGTGTTCTTTTGCCCAAGTTACACGTCTTTCAAGGGTTGTAGTTTCTTCTGCCGATCTCATTGGTTCTCTCCATTCAATGCGCAAGTGTGTGTCGTACGGTTTTAATGTCAGCCTATGCTTACAAACATTAACAATTTAAGAGTTTTGTCCGGGACAAAATAGGGGGGACAATTGTTTCTTTTTTTGTTACGCTGATTGCATGCCTACAAACTCATTTGTCTTACAGTCGGAAATCGAACGTCTGACGGGTTTTGGCGTTGAAAAGCTAAGAAAGTGGCGTCAACGGTTTGGCTTTCCTTCGGCGGAACACAGCGTAGATGGCAGAGCCATTTATTCACGCGAATCCGTCGATCGGTTGTTAGTCATTAAACGCCTGATAGAGGCCGGATTTCGAACTGGTCAAGTGGTGGCCAACACAGCAGATGAAAATTTGAAAATTTTTGCTGATCTCAACCTTTCCAAATCCGATGTTGAGCGCTCAAAGTCCACAAATGATTTCATTAGCCTGTCAGCCAGTCCACAGTCTTACAAAGACCGGTTTGAAAAGAAGTACCTTCCCTTGTATCGTAAAGCTGGACTACCTGAGTAAGAGATTCCAAAATGACAGACACAACGCCACGCCGAAAGCTAACCAGCAATTCCATCAAAACTTATAGCGGCAGAATATTTACCACAGCTACTGAATCGGTCATTTCCATGGTTTCAGCGCCAATGCTACTTTTATTCGCATTAGCTTGCAGCGTTTCAACTTCCCAAGCAGAACTCATCTCTTTCAAATTGGATGCAAATCTCAGCTTCAAAACTCAAACAAATATTCAACCAGGTAAATTCTCTGAGGTTTGTGGAAAATTAAAAAAAGGAAATTTAATACGCTGGCAATTTGATTCATCTGCGCCATTGGATTTCAACATTCACTACCATGAAGGCAAGGAAGTCATTTTTCCATACAAGATGAATGCAATTAAATCAGCCAAGGAAGAATTGCTAATTTCCTTGGATCAGGACTACTGTTGGATGTGGACGAACAAGTCAACCGAAGCAGTTAAATTAGAAATGAATTTAAGGAATGTGCAAGCTCAATAGGGGGGTGTACTGAATTTTGTGTAAACGGTCTAATGACCGGTAACCGTTGAGTTTCCAGTAGTGCAATGAATGGTTGCTTGTCTGCTGCAGTTGGTTTTGTGCCGACACTAGGAATGCTTTGGCTTCCACCCGGGCGGCCCGCATACATAGCAAACGGCTTCGCGCAAGGAGCGGGCCGTCTTGAGATCTACCCACATCTTCTCCCACTCCATGATGGTCAAGGTTTTTGGATTGTTCGTATCAGCCTGAGTTATCAGTCCGTACCTGACAGGATCTACTTCAGGTTCATAGGTGCTCAGGAGTCGGTCAATGAAAATAAACATGTTGGCGTAGTTCTTGTCAACATACTGCTGATTGATGCCATGGTGCACTCGGTGGGCCGAAGGTGTGTTCAGGAACCACTCGACAATCCCGAGCTTGGGCACAATTCGGGTATGCCCAACAACACCCCAGAGGGTGGATATCGTGCCGACAACCACAATGATCGTTGGGTCAAGGCCAAGAATGGGCAAGAGGGAAAAAAACGGTATCTTGAACAAAGGCGCAAGCACGGGTTGGCGAAACGCCACGGTGAAGTTCATCTCTTGGCTGGAGTGATGGCTTAAGTGGATAGCCCAAAGAAAGCGCACGCGATGGCTCGCGCGGTGCCATATATAAAACATCAAATCGATCAGAAACAGCGCAGCAATGCACAAAAGCCATGGCGACAGAGCCGCTTGAAGATCAAAGAGGCGGTATTGGTATGTCCATAACATGCAGCCAAAAAACAATGACTTAGTGGCCACGCCCACAGCAACGTTGCCTGCCAGCATTCCCAAAGTTCCCAGCGTATCGTCCCAATTGTAGTAACGGGCGTGCTTAATCGACATGACGAACACTTCTGTGGCGATCAATGCAAAGACGATAGGTATGCCGACAAGATAGACCATCTCGTTGGTCAAGCCTAGAAAACTGCTAGTTTCCATTAATACGAACGTCTCCATCGGGTTATGTTCGAGCTTTTGCAGGGGAGCTCATTACTGAAAAATTCTATCGATAGATTGTAGTTAGAGTCTCCCCCTCGCCAAGAAAGGTGTCCGAATTTATGTGTAAACGATAGGGTTCTATTATTAGAACTTTTGAATAAAGTTTGTGACCATTCTTTGCTTGAAATTCTACTTATGCGTAGAAATCGTTCTGTCAGGTTCGTCTTCGGCGGTGCAAGCCTGCTAGCGGCTTGTCGTGGTCATCAGGTGTCGTTTAACACTGGCTTTCTTTGCTATTTATTAGTCATTTATGTAAAAAATGACCAAAAGACGGCTCAAGAAAATTACTTTCATGCCGAATAATTGTGCATATATTTATTGATATTTTGTTAGCTTTGAGATCAAAATACAATTTTGGTTAAATTCAATGCCCCATATGCGTATCAAATACGAAAGTTGAATATGAAAAACTCATGGCGGCTTGCAACCACTTTTTTAGTTCTAACTATTTCGGCAAACTTGGCTATTTCTCAGTCAAAAAAAGCAGTTCCCAAAGAGCCTGCTCCAAATTGTTTTATCTCCGAATTCAGACACATCGGAATGTCTATTCATGATCCCATTGAACGATCAAAGCAAGCACAACTTTGGCTTGTACAAAATGTATCTGCATGTTCTGTAGAAAAACTTAGTTTTATAAATGCAAATAGGCCTGGTTGGCTTGGCACCTCTGACTCATCGCATTTGATGACTATGCTAGAGACGATGATTGAATACAAATCAGCAGGTAAGCCCGAAATGCTGGCTCAAATATTTAATTCACTTGGCAAAGAGGGAGCTTCAAGCGTTCAAGTGACCAATGTGACCCGGTCTCCACGCGTACAGCAAGCTCAGTCCGCTTACGACACCCAGCAGGTTCAGCAGCAGTATGAACAACAGCAGGCTATTACTCAAGCACAACAACAGCCTGTAAACCCACAAGCCGCCTATCCGCAAGCAACTCAGGGAGGTAGGTAGTTTGTAAATGCAATAGTCAAACCCTATTCGTAGTGTGTTCTAAAAAAAGGAGCCTTTTAATATGAAACTGTCTAAAGTATTCATGGCTTGTTTGGTCGTAACTAC
>JBEDCS010000162.1:0-18049 GCA_041176605.1 Bacteroidota bacterium | reverse complement strand
TAATAAGGGCGGCCCTGCGGGCCGCCCTTATTGTTTTCTGTTCAAAACTTATTGTGTTTTAAGCCTGTTGCAAGCTTAAATAACGTGCAACGTACTTGCCGATGATATCAAATTCCAAATTAACGATATCACCAGCTTGTAGTTGATGAAAGTTGGTGTGCTCATAAGTATATGGGATGATGCATACTGAAAACTGACCTTTTTGCGAATTGACAACCGTAAGACTAGTTCCATTTACTGTAATGGAGCCTTTTTCTACGGTTACAAAATCGGTTGGATGCTTAAAAGTATAGCGCCAAGAACCGTTTTCGTCGAGAACTTCAGTACAGGTTCCGATGCAATCTACATGTCCTTGAACCATGTGGCCGTCGAGCCTACCACCCAGCTGCATGCAGCGCTCTAGATTGACTTTGCTACCTTCTTTCCAAGAACCAAGATTTGTTTTTTGTAGTGTTTCGTGTATGGCCGTTACCACATGTGTTTTGTCGTTCTGTTGTACAACAGTTAAACAACAGCCATTATGTGCTAAACTTTGGTCGATTTTTAAACCCGAAGAAAGTTCAGATGCAATCGTAAAATGGATATTACCTGCCTCTTTTTCAATGGACACTATTGTGCCTAATTGTTCGATGATTCCTGTAAACATATGATAAAATTAACCAATCTGGGCAGACTAAGCTACCACATCAAGGTCTTTGATTAACAATTGAAGTGTGGTTCGGTTCTGAAAAGTATTGGCTGTGATTTGAAAAACAAGGTCTATATAAATTCCGGGCATGAGAGCGGCGTCAAGTTGGGCTAAATTAAAACCAATAGCTTCTAATTGAACCGGATAAGAATCTTGAGTAATTTTTAACTTAAGATGTGCATCCTTGAGTACGCGGTGTTCAATGACCATACAGTTTTTGGCCAGGAAAGTTCCGTGTAAATTACCTGGCCCACAAGGTTCAAATGCATCTAGAATTTTTAAAATTCTTGGGAAATGTAAATGAGGATTGGTGCCAAGATCTTTGAAATCGATGAGCGCATCAATAGGTAGTTGGCGCTGTAGTTGCTCCCCATGCAAGGCATCTTTTACCGCCATATCAAACGCGTTTTTGAATGCAGGTAAATTTTCGGGAAGCAAGCTGAGCCCAGCTGCAAACTGATGGCCGCCAAATTGACTGAGGTGTTCACTACAAGTATCTAGTAAACCATAAAGGTCAAGGGGTGGCATACAGCGAGCTGAACCTGTTACAAAGCCATTGGATTGCGTGAGCACGATGGTCGGTTTGTAATGACTCTCTATGATTCTAGAAGCAACAATACCAACTACGCCTTTGTGCCAATTTGGGTCAAATACTATATTAGAATAACGATTGATTTGATTTGGATCATTTTCTAAAATAGTAAGTGCCTCTTGGGTCATCTCTTGGTCCAGCGTGCGGCGATAGGCGTTGTCTTGGTCTATTTCCTGGGCCAGCGCATGCAATTCTTGCTCGTTTTCGCTGAGCATCCAGGCTACAGCTCTGGCGCCAGAAGCTATTCGGCCAGCTGCATTGATTCGAGGTGCAATGACAAATACGAGGTCACGGAGCGAAAGCGGGAAAGTTTTTTTTGCGAGTTCCAATAAAATTTGAAAAGCCCTGCGGGGCTGTGCATTGATTTGCTTGAGGCCGGCTGCGCAAAGAATTCTGTTTTCACCGAGTATTTCTACTATATCTGCACCAATAGCCAAAGCCACTAAATCTAGACTTTGAAAAAGATTTGTTTGATCGAGTTGATATTGCTGATAATAACCTTGTAAAAGTTTAAATGCGACGCCGCAACCGCAGAGTTCTTTATAAGGGTAAGTGCAATCTGCTTGCTTTGGATTGAGAATAAGACCGGGTGGTAGATCAGTATCTGGTTGGTGGTGGTCACAAACGATGACATCGATACCAGCATCTATTGCTTTTTGCAATTGTTCGTGGGCTTTGATGCCACAATCAAGTGTGATGAGTAAATCAAAGTTGGCTTCAATGGCGTAATCAATACCCAAGCTGCTCACGCCGTATCCTTCTTTATAGCGATCCGGAATATAGTACTGGCAGTCAAGGCCTAAAAAGCCGAGTTGCTCGTGCATGAGGGCCACTGAAGTGGTGCCATCGACATCGTAGTCGCCGTAAAGCAATACTTTTTGCTGAAGTTTAACGGCCTTAAACAATCTTTCAACCGCTACATGCATGTTTCGCATGTCAAATGGATTGTGCAATTGGACGAGCTGCGGTTTGAAAAAAGGAACGGCTGCATCTCTGGACAGAATATGACGCTGTGTTAATAATTCAGCTATAAAATACGGGACTTGTAGTTCCTTAGAAAAGGAATGCAGCGATTCAGCTGACGCTGATTCTTTGAGATGCCAGTTTGCTTTCATGCAACAAAATTACTAGAAGAACCCTATGTTGAATCCGTTATTCTACGTAACTGAGCTTCAACATATTGGTGCCGCCGAGATCTTCGAGCGGAATAGACGCCACATTGATAACGACATCACCAGATTGAAGGTAACCATCTTCTTTCATGAGGTGCTTGATGTCGGCAATTGTGTGGTCTGTTGAAATTCTCTTATTGTAGAAAAATGCACGGACACCCCAGACCAAGTTGAGTTGAGTCAGGATTTTGCGATTACTGGTAAAGACGTAGATGTGAGATTCTGGTCTTTGGGATGCAATCTTGTATGCGGTGTAGCCCGAGTAAGTCATGGTAATAATTCCTTTTGCCTCCACGCGCTGTGCCAAACGACAAGCATTGAAGCATATGGAATCTGAGATAAAGCGCGGGCTCCCTTTTGGAGGAAGTTCTTCTTTATGATAAAGACTTGGATGACTTTCCATCTCTTTGATGATATTGGCCATGGTTTGTACCACCTGCACCGGATATTGACCAACAGAGGTTTCACCAGAGAGCATTACGGCATCTGCACCATCTAGCACGGCATTGGCAACATCGTTAACCTCTGCCCTACTTGGCGTGAGACTATTGAGCATAGACTCCATCATTTGCGTTGCAACAATAACCGGCTTCGCTTTTGAGATGGACTTACTGATGATCATTTTTTGGATGAGCGGAACGTTTTGATACGGAACCTCGACACCGAGGTCACCGCGAGCAACCATTAATGCGTCACTAGCTTCGATGATGGCATCAATATTTTCTAAGGCTTCAGGTTTTTCAATTTTGGCAACAACCAAAGCAATGCTTCGTTTTTTGGCGATGCGTTCTTTTAAGTCGGTGATGCATTTGGCGGTTCTCACAAAGGATAAGCCAATCCAGTCGACGCCTAGTTTTAGTGCAAAATTGAGGTCTTCAATATCTTTCTCGGTTAAGGAAGGCATTGAGATTTTGGTATTTGGGAAATTGACACCTTTCTTAGAGCACAGCAAACCACCCTGAATTACCTCGCAGCGTATCTTGGATTTTTTGTCAGTTTCTTTGACTTCGAGTACTAATTTACCGTCGTCGAGCAAAATACGCTCACCCGGATTGACGTCTCGTGGCAATAAATTATAGTTAATTGAAAAACGTTCGTTATTGCCAAGTACTTTGTCCACAACAACATCGATTTGCTGACCTACTTCTATGAGTACGCCATTATTTTCCATTTCGTGGGTCCTGATTTTAGGGCCTTGGAGGTCTGCGAGAATAGCTACATTGAGCGATAACTCTTCATTGAGTTCTCGGATGAGCGCTACTGCACCGGCATGATCTTGATGTGAACCGTGAGAAAAATTGAGGCGACAAACATTAAGCCCAGCCAGCATCATATCCTTGAGTGTTTCTTTTTTGAGGGATGCCGGGCCCATTGTTGCAACGATTTTTGTTCTTTTCATGTTAACTTGTTAAGTAATCTATTAATTCAAACTCTTCGTGGTTGAACTCAAAAATGGCCACCACGCCATTGATGCTTCGGAGTTTGGCCTGAAGCTCAGCGGAAGGGTGCGAGTAATTTTCTTTTAAAATCAGAAAATAATCAATCATGGGGCGGTCTGTTTGCAAGAGTTGTTGCTCTTGTTTGTTTTTCACTAAAAAGAACTTGGTGAGTAATTCTTGATCTTCGTAAAAAAAGTATCTAAACTGCTGATTACTTTTTGTTTTTGTAAGATAGACCTCGAAACTTTCGTCTGTTTTTTCTAGATGTATGCCCAATACTTGATTGAGTTCCCAAGTAAGTCTGTAGTCGGCAAAAGCCGAGGAAATGCCATAAATTTCGAAGGGCTGCTCTTCATCGAAGGTCAGTTCGTATTTTTTGACTTTTCCCATTGTGTCAAATTTACTCATTAAACTTCAACTCGGCATCAACAATTTGTTGTCAATTCATTTCATATTGATAAGTTTTCACGAGTAATTAAATAAGTACATTTGAAGTACAAAACACAACATGAACAACAAACAAGCTCTCCTCCTCCTCTTTGTTTTATTGGCACAAGTAAATCTCGTATTTGCTCAACCCGACAAAATGATCACTAACCGCGACAACTACTTTTGGCAATTTGGAATTGCCTGGACTGCTACTGATGATGATGGTCAAGAACTCAATCCGATGCCAGCAGATCGACTCCACGGTGCTATTGTCCCGACAAGACTCTACGTAGACCGCTATATCTATGACGGTTGGAGTGTTGAAGGTGTATTAGGCGCTCAAACCTATGATTCTACCAAAATGGTAAATGACTCTATAGGTGTGAATGGTTTCTTGGGTTATTTTGATGCCGCACTCAAATATTCTTTTTACCAACAATTAGGCCGTGGTGCCATTGACCCTTATTTAGGCGCTGGCGCTGGATTTACCATTAGAAACAACGACCCCAGACAAAGTGCGCCTGGCCTCACGCCAACGGTAAACTTATCGGCTGGTTGTACTTTTTGGCTCAGTAAGCAAATGGGCTTACAAGCACAGGGTATTTACAAGTTCGGCTTAGTCGATATATTGGGAGCCTCTTCTTACAGTCAATATAGTCTTGGGGTGGTGTATCGCATCGAAAAAACAGATGGGTACAAAAGCGACTTCCATAAGTCGAAATATAAAATTCCTAGAAAACCATCTAGAATCAAGATAGAAAAGTCAGGCGACGAATCTTAATTCTGGATTTGCATTCTTTTGGTAGTCTCTTGATCTGCGGTTACGATTCCGTAGTAGTAAACGCCATTTTCTAGTTGTGTAGAATCGAAACGAATGATGTGGCCTCCTTTGTCAAAATCTTGGTTGGCTAACTCATGCAAGAGCTGACGATTTTTCCAGATGCCAAATTGCACATTTAGTAATGCCGGACAAACAAAGTAAAAGGCGAGCTCGCCGCTTGCTGGGTCTTGATCAAGGTTATAGAGCTCACAATAATCTTTATGAACGATATGTCCTTTCTGGAAACGTTTGAGTAGGCGCTTGTAAGCGATTACAGCTAAAAGAATGAGAAAACTGACAAATAAGAATTTTACTATTGCTTCCATTATAAAGAGATTATACCCGGGATTTTTGCGGCACGTTCATAAACATCAATGATCGTTTGGGCAGAAAGCATTACTTCCTTTGCACTGACGCTCACGTACTTGCCTGTTTGTGACTCATGAAAAACAACCTCGCTATTGGCATCAAAAAGTGCACTGACTTGAGCCAAACGATGGTTGTCATTGGGGACAATAAACTTGAACAAATAGACATTTGGCCATTCTTGTTGTTCTAGTTGAGCTTTTAGACTGTCAAAATTCCCCATGACACAAAATTACGAACTTGCGTTGTACCAAAGCATTCAATTTTTATATTTGTTTACCATGCGTTTGAAATCTGTCGGTGTCCTCTTACTGAGTTTTATGCTACTTGCCTTTGTGAATTGGCCAACAGGCCCCAACACACCTGCGCCAATACACCATTCAAACTTGGCTACACCTACAAACCTGAATCCATCCAACCCCGAAATTTATACGAGTCAGCTCAATAATTATCTTTCACAATACATGGATCGGTCTGTAAAGCAAGGAATCAAACCGGTTCAAAACACTGCTGGCTTGCGCAGGGCCTACAAAGCCAAAAAACTATTACTTGTCAAAGCAAATAAAGGTTATGTTTTAGATGAATTTCAGTATTCCTATGCCTTTCTAACACCCTATGCTGCCCAAATATTAAATGAGTTAGGGAGTGCCTTCAAAGATTCTATTGCGCATACACATTTGGCCTCTTCTAACCTCATCGTTACCTCCATGACACGCACGCATCATACTGTTTCCAAATTAGTAAAAACTAACCGAACAGCTGTACGCAAAAGCCCGCACTTAAATGGCAATAGTTTTGACTTTTCATATTCCAGATTTGCCACTGAAAAAGCCCTTAACCCCGAAGAATTGCAATATCTGCAAAGCACCATTGCAAAAATTCTTTTGCAGTTCAAAAAAGACATCAAAATCTGGGTCACCTTCGAAGCGCACGAAGAATGCTTACACATCGTTGCTAGAAAAGGCTTATAAGTTGTAAATTTGCGCATGCGTTTTCTCCTTCTTTTCTCCTTTTTAAGCACTATTGCATTTTCTCAAAAGCAGCTCATTGCCAATAAAATAACCGAAAAAATCAGTATTGACGGCGAACTCAAAGAAGCAGCTTGGCAAAATAATCGACAATTTGAAAACTGGATTCAAATCAAACCGGAACCCGGTAAAGTTTCTGCAGTGGCAACAAGTGTTCAACTCTGTTATGATGACGACGCTGTCTACTTTAGTTTTTACTGCCAAGACCACCCCGACTCTATCTCCAAAGTATTGTCACTCCGTGACGACTACAATCCAAACTGCGACATCGTTGGGATATTTCTAGATACCTACAATGACAACCAAAATGGCTTTTACTTCGGGATCACGAGTAGAGGTGTACAATTAGATGCAAAAATATCTGCCAATGACTACAATGACAAGCTCAATTTAGTTTGGCACAGTGCCGTGAGCGTTGTAGAGGATGGTTGGATTGCTGAAATCCGCATTCCTTATTCAGCCATACGTTTTCCAAAAAATGAGGTCCAAAATTGGGGCATTAACTTTGGCAGGCAAATATCTCGGACTAGAGAAGAATCCTCATGGGTAACGGTCAATCCTGACCTCGAAAACATGTTGCTCGAAAGCGGAGATGTAGTCAACCTTAAAAACATTACGCCTCCATTGCGTTTGGCCCTCATGCCTTATATTTCAGCGTATGCAGATGAAGTCATCAATTCAGATGGCAGCAAGGGGCTGCTCAAATCATTCAATGGCGGAATGGACATCAAATATGGTGTCAATGAAGCCTTCACTTTAGATGTCACGCTTGTTCCAGATTTTGGTCAAGTTGTATTCGATCAGCAAGTATTAAATCTCTCTCCTTTTGAAGTTCAATTCAATGAAAACCGTCAGTTTTTTACAGAAGGAATGGAGCTCTTTAACAAAGCTGGTATTTTTTATAGTCGTCGGATTGGCATTCAGGCACCTTATCGCGTTAGCCAAACCTTATTAAAGGACAGTGAATATTTGGAGAATGCCCCAGGTTCGTCTCAGCTATACAACGCTTCAAAAATTTCAGGGCGCATGAGCAATGGCCTAGGTGTTGGTGTTTTCAATGCTGTCAATGCAGAACAATTTGCCACGGCAATTTCTACTTTAGATGGTTCAAAAAGAGAGGTTTTGGTTTCACCTTTAACAAATTATAACGTGCTTGTTTTTGACCAAAACTTGAAGAACAACTCCTCAGTAACATTCACTAACACAAATGTTTGGCGTTCTGGTGCATTTTATGATGCCAACGTCTCCGCTTTCAATTTCAACCTCAACTCAAATAATAACGATTATAATTTCAATGGAAAAGGGATCGTATCCTCGCAATTTGATCAAACAAATACACTTGGGCACAATATCAATTTGAATTTACAAAAACAACGAGGAGCGCTCATTGGTGGCATTGGTTATTTAGAAGAATCAGACACTTATGACCCCAATGACATGGGTTTTAATTACAACAACAACCGCCGTATATTCGAAATAAGTACTTCTTACAGAGAGTTCAAACCAAAATGGGAAACACTGATGAAATGGACGGTCAACGCCAACTTTTCTCAATCTTATTTATATAATCCGCAAGTCTTTACTGGCAACATGGGGACACTTAATTTCTTTACCGTTACCAAGAAATTCAATGCAATGGGCTTCAATATTGGTTATACACCTCGTGCAACCCGCGATTATTTTGAACCAAGAACTTGGGGAGCTGTATTTAACATCCCACAATACTTTTTTATTAACTCTTGGGTGTCTTCAAATTATCAAAAACCAATTGCAATTGATGCCGGTATCAATTATGTAGCTTATCAAAATAGCCCTTGGAGACAATTCGCTTATAATGTATCTCCAAGAATTCGTGTTGCGGACGCCTTATTTTTTACGTACAGTCTTGAAAAAGAGCTGCAATTTAATAACCTCGGCTACGCTATCGCTTTTGGTGAACCTACTCAGCAAATCGATGGTATTTTATTTGGCGCCCGAGACCGCAATACGACTGTTCAGGCACTTGCTGCTGACTACATCATGACCAACAGAATGGCCCTAAGCTTGCGCTTGCGACACTATCGCTCTACATTAAAATACCATAGCTACTACTCCCTCCAAGCAGATGGGAATCTGCAACAACTGAATTCCTATACCGGACTTACTGCTCAAGGGAATTCTGCCTATGACATCAATTACAATGCATTTACCATTGACTTCGTTTATCGCTGGGTTTTCATGCCAGGTAGCGAAGTAAATATTGTCTGGAAAAATTCGGTTTTCATGGGCAATGACGCCGTTAGTACTCCCTATTGGCAAGACCTTTCTTCTATCTTACAAACCGGTGCACGCAACAGTTTCTCCATGAAATTGATTTATTGGCTCGATGCCCAACAATTCAAGAAGTCCAAACAGCCGTTACCACGATGAATAATGCCCATCGCCATGAACATAAGCTCTGTTAGTAGCTTGATCAGGCGAGAATTCAGAAACATACGGATAGACCACTTGATCTTTCCATAGTACCGTTTTTCCTGTAGGAACCATGATGACTATTTCCACCTCTTGGTCACGCATGCGGTCACGTGCTGGGAATGTAAAACCACTGGCAAAAGTCAAGGCCTTCCCCTCGAGTTTACACGGAAATTGAATGTGCGCCGCCCTAAGATTTGCTTTCATGTAAGAAGAAGCATTAGCTCTTTTGAGGATGCGAATATGATACAAAGAATCTGTAGATTCTTCGTAGTTGATGGCAATGCCACTGATGTAAAGTTTTCCGTTTTCAGCTAAAATTAAGCCTTGGTCAGGGTGCTTACTCATTTCAAATCCATTGGCACTTATGTTTAATTTTTGCTGATTAAATGCGCTTAGATGCAACTCATTTGAGATCACTAAATTCAAAGAATCACCCGAATAAGTGCTGATTTCTTTACTCAATTCACTGTCTATTGCAAAGTCTTTTGTTGTTGCCACACCCACATAAAAAATAAGTATAAAACCAACAACAGTGAAAGAACCAAAAGCAAAATAGCCAATTTTAAGCCATTTGGCTTGAAAAGAAAGTAGCAACCTGAAACCTGTTAACAAACTCGACAAACCCCAAGAAAAACCAATAAGTGCTGCACCAAGATATACGTAGGAATTGAGTGCTGCTGTTTCAAAAAACAAGCCGCTTAGCTCGCCTAGTGAAGTGAATTCGCCATTGATTTGGGCCGGAATCATTTCAGGATCAATGAAAAGAAAAACACCAATAGCAATGATCAGGCTCAATCCAAATAAGATCAAAAAGATACCCAATGCCATTTTGATAAAGTTCACAAATCTTTGTGCGCCTTGACTAAGCCCTGATCCAGTTCTGAATTGACTAGACCACTTTTTGGTATTGTTCTCAACGCGCCCAGCCGCATCTTTGAACTCTGTTTTAATATTTTCAACATTTACGGCTCTGCCGCGCATTTGTAATTTTTCACTAGCCGTATTGGCACGAGGCGTGACGATCCAAAGGATAATATAAATGGGAATCCCCGACCCAAATGCCAATGTGAAAAGCACAAAGAATACACGGACAAAAACAACATCAATGTTGAAATAAGCAGCTACACCACTTGCCACACCACCCAAAACTGGGTTTTCTGGGTCTCTGAAAAAACGCTTATGCGAGGCCATTTGCTCCGGACCCTCTTTTGAATCCTTTTCTTCTGTAGTTGTTTCTGCTTCACCAAAAGTATCGGGGCTCCCGAGCAATTGAATGATTTGTGATATTTGTTCAAGTTGGACGACTTGCTGTGCGGATACCTTTTGCTGAAGGAGTTCTACTATGCGCAATTCGATGTCTTGGATGATTTCATCCTTACCTTCTTCGCGGTGCAGCACTTTATGCAATGCCTCGATATAATTTTCAAGCGCATGAAAGGCTTGTTCTTCAAGAATAAATGGAAATCCTTGTATATGTATTGAAATGGTTTTATTCATGACGTTATGCTTTATTGATTTTTAAAACCGCTTGCTGCAATTCTTGCCAAGTGCGCTCAAGCTCTAAATAAAATTGTTTGCCCTTTGAAGTGATCGAATAGTACTTTCTGGGTGGTCCCGAAGTAGATTCTTCCCAACGGTAGGTAAGAAGCTCCAAATTTTTCAAACGCGTAAGCAATGGATATACTGTCCCTTCAACTACGACTAATTGGGCGCTTCGGAGTTGCTCCAAGATTTCAGAGGGATACGCTTCTTTCCGATTTAAAATCCCGAGAATGCAATACTCCAAGATGCCCTTGCGCATTTGAGACTGCGTATTTTCTACATTCATCTTTAAAGTTTTATGCAAAGTTATATGTTTTATTTTGTATTATGTTATACATAGTACTAAAAAATAAAAAAAGCGCTGATAACGCGCTTCTAATTCTTAGCTTAAATGCTTTATTTCAAGCACTTAAAATAATCAAATGGCTCTTTGCAAATATTGCATTGATAATGTGCTTTGCAAGCTGTGCTCCCAAAAAGACTCACCATTTTTGTATCTTGGCTATTACATTTTGGGCAGGATACTCTTGGAGCATCGGCAAATAAAATGGATTTATCCGGCTCATTGACAGGCGGAGCTATTCCGTAGAGCCTCAGTTTTTGTCGCCCCTCTTCGCTGATCCAGTCGGTAGTCCATGCTGGGCTCAAAACATGCTTGACCCGTGCGTTAGGGATTCCTTTTTCTTTAAGCTTCGCCAAAAGATCCACTTCAATTTGCTGCATGGCTGGGCAACCGCTGTAGGTGGGCGTAAGCTCAATTACCCACTGTGCATCTTCTTGGTAAATTTGTTGCACTACACCAAGGTCAATGATCGTTAAAACAGGAATTTCAGGGTCGCTGACCTCTTGTAGAAAAGTTCTGATTACTTCAGGACTTACCATTGCATATTAGGATAAGCGCGCTGCATGTATTGCAACTCAGCTAAAAGATAGCCCATATGTTCTGAGTGTCGTCCTTGTCTGCCCCCTTCAAATTTCCAATTGTTGGTTGGAATGGCTAAGGTTGCTTCGGAAAGAACGGCCTTCACGGTTTCCATCCAGTGTATTTGAATTTCCTTGAGCAAAGGAAACTGTAGTTGCGCTTGCAGCTGCTCATCAATGCCATCTTCATAAAATAACTCAGCAGTATAGCGCCATAAATGATCAATGGCGGCCTGCGCGCGCTCATGAGATTCATCAGTGCCATCACCCATTCTGATCACCCATTCTGAAGAGTGCTTTAAATGATAACGCGTTTCTTTCAATGACTTTTCTGCGATTGCTGCTAATTGTGTATTAGGGCTCTTGCAAAGTGCTTCATAAAGCGGTTTGCGAAAGGCATCAAAGAAAAATTGGCGAAGAATCGTCATGGCAAAATCGCCATTTGGTTGTTCCACCATCAGTACATTTTTATACTGATTTTCAAACCTTAGAAAAGCTAAATCATCGTGTGTTTTGCCTTCGCCTTCTAGTTCAGCTGCTAAGTCATATAAGCTAATGGCTTGTCCGATCAAGTCCAAGGAAATATTGGTGATGGCAATATCTTCTTCTAGGATGGGGCCGTGACCACACCATTCGCCAAGGCGTTGCCCTAGAATAAGGCTGTCGTCAGCCATGCGAAGTACATATTCAAAAAGTGCTGGTTGTTGCATGCTTACATGTGTTTGACACCCTCAGGTACCTCATAAAAAGTTGGATGACGGTAAATTTTGGTATCTGAAGGCTCGAAAAATGAATCCATTTCGTCGATATCTGTGGCGTGAATATGAGCTGATTCAACAACCCAGATGCTGATGCCTTCAGATCTGCGGGTGTAGACATCGCGTGCATTTTCAAGCGCTAAAGTAGCATCAGGTGCTCTTAAACTACCCACATGTTTGTGATTGAGTCCTTGCTTACTTCTGATAAAGACCTCCCAAAGTGGCCATTCTGTATTTGACATAGTCTATAAAAATTGATTAGGCTGATTTTTTCATGGCACGCTTCTTTGCATAGGCAGTGGCTGCTTCACGCACCCAAAGACCATTTTCTTTTGCTTTGACGCGGGCTTCAATTCTTTCTTTATTGCAGGGGCCATTACCTTTGACAACTTGCCAAAATTCGTCCCAGTTGATTTCAGAAAAATCATAGTGACCACGTTCTTCGTTCCACTTTAGGTTAGGGTCTGGAATAGTAAGACCTAAGATTTCAGCTTGTGATACGGTAGCGTCAACAAAATTCTGACGCAATTCGTCATTGGTAAATCTTTTGATCTTCCAGTTGATCGATTGCTCAGAGTGCGTAGATTCTGCGTCGTTTGGACCAAACATCATGAGTGCTGGCCACCAAAAACGGTTCATTGCATCTTGTGCCATTGCCTTTTGTGCGGGTGTACCGTTACAAAGCACCATCAAAGACTCATAACCCTGACGTTGGTGAAATGATTCTTCTTTACAAATCTTTACCATTGCACGTGCATATGGACCGTATGAAGTTCTGCACAATGCTACTTGATTCATGATGGCAGCGCCATCAACCAACCAGCCAATAGTACCGATGTCGGCCCAAGTTAATGCTGGATAATTAAAAATCGAAGAATATTTGGCTTTGCCACTGTGCATATCGTCCATGGTTTGCTCGCGATCTGCACCAAGCGTTTCGGTTGCAGAATACAAGTAAAGCCCATGACCTGCCTCATCTTGTACTTTGGCTAATAACACAGCTTTGCGTCTTAAATTTGGTGCTCTGGTAATCCAGTTTCCTTCAGGCAGCATTCCAACAATCTCAGAATGTGCATGTTGTGATATTTGACGAATTAAGGTCTGACGATAGGCATCAGGCATCCAGTCATTCGGTTCAATCTTGATTTCGTTGTCAATTTTCTCTTGAAATCTTTTTTCTTGTTCAGCAAGGGTCATAAAGCTTCTTTTAGAATGTAACAAATATAGGAAATAACCACGCCTTCAAAACATGATTCTCGTCAGTTTGTTCATTGAGAAATGTTTGTGAGGGCTTGAAGTTTATTGTTTACTTTTGAACCTGAATAATTTGAATCATGTCAACAAAGTTTTACTCTTTACAAGTATCAGCCATCAAGCACGAAACCCCGAGCTGTGTTTCGGTTGCTTTTGAAATTCCAAAAGCCATTGAAAATGAATTTGCTTTTGAAGCCGGACAATACTTAACATTCAAAAAAACTATTGGAAATGAAGAGGTTCGTAGGTCTTATTCGTTGTGCAGCGCGCCCAATGAAAACGAATGGCGTGTCGCTATCAAACAAATTCCAGACGGCGTTTTTTCCACATTTGCCAACAACGATCTTCAAGTAGGCGACACATTAGAAGTGCTCGCCCCAATGGGAAACTTCAAATTTACACCAAGCCCTAATGCCAAGAAAAACTATGCGCTTTTCGCAGCAGGAAGTGGCGTAACTCCTATATTTTCCATCCTGAAAACGATCCTAAAAGAAGAGCCTCAAAGTACCGTTACTATGTTTTACGGCAACAAAGGGCAAGGCGAAGTCATTTTTAGAGAGGAACTCGAAGCGATCAAAAATAAGTTTTTAGACAAACTCAATTTAGTGCATGTGTTCTCTAGAGAAAATACGGGTGTTCCGTTGCTCAAAGGTAGAATTGACACAGAGCGCATCGAAAAACTACTGCACGCCTTTTTCAAAGGACAAACCATTGATGCCGCTTATTTATGTGGCCCCCAGCAAATGATTTTATCGGCCAAAGACGAACTAGAAAAGTTTGGCCTTGCTGCAAACCAAATTCATTTCGAACTTTTCCATGCCGCACCAATTGAGAAGAAGGAAGAAGCCACCGTTCAAGCCGATGCCTTTGATTCACATATCGAACTCATCATGGATGGTGAAATAACCAACTTCTATTTGAATAGCCAAGGTCCTAGCATTCTAGATGCAGCCTATCAGGCAGGTGCTGACGCTCCGTTTGCCTGTAAAGGTGGTGTGTGTTGCACTTGCAAAGCCAAAGTGCTTCGCGGAGAAGTGAGCATGGACATCAACTACGCTTTGACACCAGAAGAAGTTGAACAAGGATATGTGCTTACCTGTCAAGCGCATCCAAAAAGCACTGATGTACTTATTTCATTTGACGACTAATATTTATGGGACTTTTCGACCGTTTTAAATCCAATAAAGCAGCGCACCTGCCTAAAGGCGCGCATGAACTTAACGTGAAGAATGTGACGCAGCTCACTTCTGAATCCGTTCAAATTAGTTTTGATATTCCTGAAGAACTTAAAAAGTCATTTCAGTATCAAGCGGGGCAATACCTCACGCTGCAAGTGGAAATTGATGGTCAACAAGAACGTCGCTCCTACTCTATCTGTTCGGGCCCGCAAGAAGATCTTGCCATTGGTGTTAAAAAACTCGAGGGTGGAAAAGTGTCTACTTATTTACAACAAATTCAAAAAGACCAAAAAATAGTTGTTTTTGAGCCTGAGGGAGCATTTATTTTAAAGCCCGACTATAAAAAAGTAGTTGCCTTGGCTGCCGGATCCGGCATCACACCCATTATGAGTATGCTCAAAACAGCAGCAACCGATGTGCGTTTTCAACTGATCTACGGAAACAAGCGCCCTGAACTCACACTATTTTTAAATGAAATCCAGGCGCAGCCCAACACCACACTACACTCTTTTTATTCTCAGGTAGCTGTTTCGGGCGCCCAAGAAGGCCGCATTGACGAAGCAAATTTCAAAGCCCTCATCAAAGCTGATCTCCACTTGCTACAAGCCGATGCTTATTTTCTGTGCGGCCCACAAGGCATGGTCGAAATGGCTGAAGCAACCCTTGAATTTTTCGGAGTTGCAAAAAATAAAATTCACAAAGAACTCTTTTTCGCAACAGAAGCTGCAGCAGCCATTTCTGTGCCTGCTTTTTCTGGCAAGAGCCATGTCAAAATGATGCTAGAAGGCGATATCGTAGAATTTGACGCTAATAGTGCTGATAAAAGTTTGCTAGAGCTCGCCGAAAAAGCAGGCCTTGACGCGCCTTTTTCTTGCCGAGGTGGCGTATGTTCTTCTTGTCGTGCTAAGGTACTGCAAGGAAGTGCGCAAATGCGTATGAACCACGCGCTCACCGATGCTGAAGTGGCCAACGGCTACATTCTTACGTGTCAGGCACACCCAACTAGTGAAAATCTAATTGTTAGTTTCGATGAGTAAGAATATTGTCATTCTTGGAGCAAGCCAAGGTATTGGCGCAGCTTTAGTTGAAGTATTTGCGAAGGATTCTTCAAATAAAGTTATCGCTTTGGCAAGGCAAGTAGAGCTCATGAAAGATCTCTTTAAACAAGAAAATGTTTTTGCCTACAAACTTGATTTACTCGACAACGTTCATGAACAAATTGACGAGCTCAAGCTCCCAGATTCAATCGACATCCTGATCAATAACGCTGGGCTGCTCATCAACAAGCCTTTTGAAACCATTACCCATCAAGACTTTCACAACAGCTATCAAGTCAATGTCATCGGCATCATGGAAGCGACACAAGCTTTATTGCCGCTGCTCAAAGATGGTGCCCATATCGTTAATATCAGTTCGATGGGCGGATTTCAAGGCAGCCTTAAATTTGCAGGCTTAACGGCCTACTCAACGGCCAAAGCCGCACTCTGTGCTTTTACAGAAATGTTTGCCGAAGAATACAAAGCAACCAATATTCATATGAATTGCTTATGCTTAGGCGCAGTTCAGACTGAAATGTTGGCACAAGCTTTTCCGGGTTATGAAGCACCTACTTCGCCTGAGCAAATGGCCAACTTCATTGCCAATTTTGCAGAACATAGTGGGCAGTTACTCAATGGAAAAATAATCCCTGTTTCGGCAAGCAATCCATAGTATATAATTGCCTTGCTTTTTTGTAACTTCGTTACATGTTGCGCCTATTTTTCATCACCTTTTGTTTTGCCGCGTTGCCCAACTTTTGGGCGCAAGACATTCATTGGACGCAATTTAATCAGAACCCCATTTACTTGAACCCTGCGCATACCGGAAACTTCTCAGAAGACCTCCGACTCACAGCAAATTACCGCACACAGTGGCGCAGCGTCAGTATTCCGTTTCAAACCACAGCACTGGCTGCCGACACCAAATGGAAAGGCTTCGGAATTGGCGCTAATCTATTTCACGATCAAGTAGGCGATGGTAAATTCCAAACCTTGGAGCTGCAAACCTCTCTTGCCAAAAGCGTCGACATCAATACCGCTCATCAGCTGCGCCTTGCCCTGCAACTTGGCTTCAATTACCGCCAACTCAATAGTGCAGCCTTCTACTTTGATAGTCAGTTCAACGGTTATATTTTTGATCCTAACGCCCCTACAAACGAAAACTTTCAGGCTGCCTCAATGCTTCGGCCTATGCTTGGCCTCGGTGCCATTCATCAGTACCGCATCAATCATTCGCTCAGCCTAGAGCAAGGTATTGGCCTCTTTAATTTAACAAGGCCTAACCAAAGTTTTTTTCTTGAGAACACCAAACGAGATTTCAGACTCAATTATTTTGGCTCACTTTATTATGATTATTATCCACGGCTGCACTTACAGCCAAGTTTGCAGTTCAATCTTCAAGGTCCGTATCGCTCTTTGACGTTGGGCAGCATGGCACATTACCTTTTTTCTGAAACACAAAAAATTCAATTGAGTGCAGGTTTATGGTGGCGTGTTCAAGATGCATTTTGTGTCAATTTTGGTTATCAGCGCGGCCCATTATATGCCGGGGTTTCTTATGATTTCAATTACAGCTCATTAGTTCCGGCTAGCCGCGGCCGCGGTGCTTTTGAACTGAGTTTCCGTTACGTATTTATTCGATTCAAACCACCTCAAAAGCAGTATCGCATATGCCCAGATTTTATCTAGTAGTCGTGTTGCTCTTTTGTAGCCAAGCAATTTTGGGGCAGAAACAAGTCTCGAAATTTATTGCACATGCTGACCAACAAGTGGAAGAGCAAGATTATATTGAAGCACTTGACTACTATCAGCGCGCGCTCGAACTTGAGCCTACTTCAATTGATCTGTTATGGAAAATTGCCCAAACTAACCAGGTGGCAAAAGATTATAAAAATGCCGCTAAATTCTTCCTCAAAGTCTATGAGCTAGACCCCGAGCGCTTGCTTTTCAATGATGCACAATTGCAATATGCGCTCATGCTCAAACAACAAGGTTTGTACAAAGAAGCCCTTGCCCAACTCAAAGAAGTAAAGCAGTATTTCTCAGACGATAAAACGGCACCACTCTATAAAAAAGCTGCACAAGAAGTAAGTGCTTGCACTTGGGTACTCAAGCAACTCAAGAACCAAAGTGCCGATGAAAAAGCTGAATTGAAACCAAGCCCTATTAATACCCTAGACGTCGAATTTGCACACACGATTTTAAATAAGCGTATTTATTTTTCTGCACTCAAACCAGATTCAGTGGCAACTGATCAAATTGAAGTTTTTGCCAAAACATATCGGCTTCAACTATACGTTGCTGACGGCCTTAAGAAAACCCCAAGTACTGCGCTTGAAATAAGTAATTTAACACCTAAAATGTCTGTTGG
>JBEDCS010000161.1:0-4989 GCA_041176605.1 Bacteroidota bacterium | reverse complement strand
TAAGAAAAGGCCACCCTGATTTCAGGTCTAAAGCCTTGCCAGACAGCACCTTTAAACAAGTCATTTGGTCTGAAAAACTCAAATATAAATTTGGTCAAAAACCCGTTGTATTTGATACCTTGCTGCACTTGAAAAGCCAAGAACAGCTCGAGCGCTATCTAGTTAAAAAAGGATATTATTACGGCAAGGTAAGTTCAGCACTCAAGGTCAATGAAAACCAGCGCTTTGTTCAAACTACTTATCTCATAGACGAAGGCCCACAGTATATCATCGATTCAGTGACCTATGTGGGGCCGCGTTTATTGCGCGACCTTCATTTAAAGTTGATCAGAAAAAATTACGAACCACTCGGAGAGCATCCTTTGCTTGGCAAACCATTTGATCTCGATTATTTGGAGGCCTACCGCGAAAAAGTGGCCAAGTTCATGCGCGATGAAAGTATTTATAAATTCAACGGAACCAGCATCGAATTTTTAGCCGATACCAATCGCAAAGACATGAGTGTGCACCTCACCATGCGCTTCGAAGACCGTTTGGTTGCGTCCGTTCAAAACCCAGATAGCCTGATCAGCGTACCATACCGCTCTACCAAAATCAATAAAGTCTATTTCCATTTGGCCGATTCTGCATTTATGCAAACCAGTTTTGCGGCAGAAGCGCAGTTGGCAGCAAGAAGTCTTTACGACTCTTTGCAACCTCAATATTTGAATACGCTACATTCACTATTATACCAAGAATTAGACTACACCAAAAAGCAAGCCCAAGACCTCAAAGTTCCGTTTGGTACTAAAAGCGATTGGCGAACCATGACTTTAACTTATAACGGTGAACTACCTTGGGTCAAGCCAAATGTGCTTGAGATGCAAAATTATCTAGAGCAAAACAACACTTATAAAGAATATTACCTGGATCGTTCTTACAGGTCATTGGTGCAATTGGGTGTTTTTGGTTCTGTTAAGCCCTACATTGAAGAAATTCCGGGTACCAATTTGCTCAATGTGCATTATTACCTTGAACCGTCCAAAAAACAATCTTGGGCCTTTGACCCTCGTTTTACCTCGAGTTTTGGTTTACTTGGTGCTGCTGCATCTCTCAATTACACCAACAAAAATTTATTTCGTGGTGCAGAGCGCCTAACTTTTTCAATTGGTGGTGGTTTTGAATCTCAGCCTCCCGTATTTGATGCCAATGCAGGTGATCAAATTGTCAATGCAGGCCGTACTTTCAATACTTTTGAAATTGGCCCTAGTATCAAGCTCGATTTGCCAGGTTTGTTTCCTAGCCCTGTCACTTTGTTGGGAAAAAGACAAAAACCAAGAACTGTCATTAGTACGGCCATGAATTTCGAAAAGCGAAACATCTTTGACCGCAGGGTATTTCAATTGAACTATGCCTGGAAATTCTTAGTGGGTAAAACACAAGTATTTCAGTTAGGATTGCCCGGTGCGTCGGTCATTAAATATGTCAGCATTGAAAAATCAGCAGCTTTTGAAGCACAATTACAACAAGTCAACGACCTCTTCTTGAACAATGCCTATAGCAATCAGTTTATTTGGCAAGATTTCAAGTTTTCATTTGAATACAACAACAAAGAAAAAGACGAAAAGGTAGGCAAGAAAAGACTTTTTAAGGGTAATTTATATGTCAATTCAAGTTTAGATGCTGCCGGAAATGTGCTGTATGCATTTAGAGCTAATCAAGATACGCTAGCCGGAAAATACTTACTTGGTTCACAGCCATATTCACAATTTGTCCGCTTAGATAACCAACTGATCGCCTCCAATCGCCTCACTAAAGGCAGTTCATGGCACTTGCGTTTAAATGCTGGGGCAGGAATTCCATATCTTAACTCCAAAACCGGGATGCCCTATGACTACAGTTTCTTTGGTGGAGGTTCCAATGACAACCGCGGTTGGAGAGCTCGGGCGCTCGGTCCTGGCTCCTACAAATACCACCTCGATTCCTCGCGTTTGGCTACACAAATTGGCGATATTCGTTTTGGTGGGTCTTTTGAATACCGCTTTAACTTGAGTTCTACTTTCAAAGGCGCCTTATTTACCGATTTTGGCAATATCTGGACCTACCGCGAAGATATTTCAAGAATTGGTAGTCAGTTCGGTTGGTCCACGTTTGTGCCTCAAATCGCTATTTCTTCAGGTATTGGATTGCGCATGGACCTCGACTACTTCATCTTGCGGCTAGATGTCGGCTTCCCGGTTTATGACCCCGCGTTTGCCGATGGCGCGCGTTGGGTTTTTCAAGATTTCAAAGATCGGGCAACTTATTATCAAGAGGGGATGGATCACTTCAACATGACCCTCGATCAAGTAAAGGCCATTATGCCTCGGCCATTTTTGCCCAATTATTTGAATTTTGGTATCGGGTACCCATTCTAAATGTCTATGAAAAAGTTACTTCAAGTTATACCGCTTTTTGTTGTCCTTTTTTCCTGTATGAAAGGTCAAAAAGTGGATTTAATAGTCCACAATGCCGATATTCATTGCCTCGACGATGCCAATACACAAGTGCAGGCCATGGCCATCAAAGACGGGCTCATTGTAGAGGTTGGGCCTGAGCGTCAAATCCTTAATAAATACCGCTCCGATGAATCTATTGATGCCCAGGGCAAAGAAATTTATCCAGGCCTGACCGATGCGCATGGTCATATGTTGATGTATGCCAAGCAATTACTCGGTGTAGATTTGCGCGGTGTACGATCTGCTCAAGAAATGGTGCACCGTTGTGAGCAATATAAAGCAACGCATCCGGGGCTTAAAATGTTGGTAGGTAGGGGCTGGGATCAAAGCATGTGGGCTGGTCAAGAAATGCCCAACAATACTGAGCTCAATCGCTTGTTTCCAAATATCCCCGTGTGCTTGTACCGCATTGACGGGCACGCAGCCTTGGTCAATGATTATTTGTTGAAAATAAGCGGTGCACTGGATCACTTAAAATACTTGAAAGGCGGTGAAATCGTTTTTGATCAAAGGGATATTAAAGGAGATCTTGCAAAAAATAAAATCCTGAATTTGCCGCGCAATTCTGATACCCACCAGTATGGATCGAAAACAATTTTTTTAACACGAGAGCCAACAGGTTTACTCATTGACAACGCCATGAATTTGGTGCAACCTTTCATCCCTGATTATTCCAAGAAAGAATACTTCAAGGCGCTTTTGCAGGTTCAAGAAGAGTTATTACAATATGGTATTACCGGGGTGCATGAAGCCGGTATTGATTTTCAACATATTGGGTGGTTCAAAACGTTGGTTGCCAACAATCAATTGAAGTTGAATGTCTACGCCATGTTAATGGACAGTCCTCAAAACCGAAGCTTTGCTTCAAAGAACGGCCCGTTTCAATTCAAGAATCTGAGTATCCGGAGCTTCAAGTGTTTTGCAGACGGCGCGTTGGGTTCAAGAGGCGCTTTGCTGAAGTTACCGTATCATGACCATCCTGAAAGCAGGGGCTTGTTGCTGACAGAAGTAGAGCGCATGAAAAACTTGGCTCAATTTTGTTTGTTAAATGGTTATCAAATGAATACGCACAGCATAGGTGATTCAGCTAATGCTTTGATTTTAAACCTATATGCAGGTGTTTTTAAGCAAAAGCCAGATCACCGTTTTCGTATAGAGCATGCACAAGTAGTGGACCCCATTGACTTTCAAAAGTTTGCAAATTATGCGGTATTTCCGTCGGTGCAACCAACCCATGCGGTTTCTGATGCCGATTGGGCCGAGGACCGTTTGGGAAAAGCACGCATGAAGGGTACCTATGCATATCGAACCTTGTTGCAACAGTTCGGAATGCTTGCGTTAGGTACAGATTTTCCAGTAGAACAAACCAATCCTTTTTTAACCATGCAAGCTGCGGTGCATCATACTGCTGCTGCTGAGTCCTTGACCCTAGATGAAGTGCTTAAAGGCATGACAATATGGCCTGCATTTGCTGCCTTTCAAGAAAAAGATCTAGGAACGCTCGAAAAAGGAAAGCATGCTACTTTTGCGATATTTGAAAATCCAGTTACTGCTGATCAAGGTCAGGTACAAAATTATGCTTGGCGTACCTTTATCAAAGGTAAATGTGTGTTCAAGTTAGAGGCTTTATAGCCTAGGATTGGTTTTAATTATTCATTCAAACATTTCTCAATGCGTCCAATTTATCTCCTGTTATTTTTAAGTGGCTTTCATTTGTATGGTTTTGCTCAATTCGATAAAGCAGCTCAACGAGATTCCTTAAACCTAATATTCTTAAATAAGACACTCAATTATTGGCATCAAGCAGCAAGTGCAGCTGATTTTGAAAGTTACTTTAATTGGACAAGTGCTGATTTTGTCTTTTTAGGAACCGCACCAGGTGAGCGTTGGACAAAGCCTGAGTTTATGGCTTTTTGCAAACCTTACTTCGATAAAGGTAAAGCCTGGGACTTCAAGCCATCAAACAGACATTGGCATTTTGCCGCCAATGGGCAAGTTGCTTATTTTGATGAAGATTTAGACACCTGGATGCAGGGCTGCAGAGGGAGTGGCATATTTATTTTGGAAAAGGGTGAATGGCGCTTGGCCTATTACAACCTCACCGTTTTGATTGAAAATGAAAAAATCCAGCCTTTTATTCAATTACGCAAGCAATAATGTTTGTTTCAGACAATTTACTCAAAACAGCTCAGCTTTATTTCCATGAGCAATTACAGGGTTTTTACAGCCAAATGGCCTGTAAACAGATGTGGCAACAAATCTTAGAAAAGCGCTTTGCTTGGACGCCCACCGATTTACTGCTCAAGCAACAAGAGCGCTTATCGGAATCAGATTTGCTTTATATCAGAAATATTGTTAAACGCCTGCAAACTAACGAACCATTTCAATATATTCTCGGTGAAACCTATTTTGCCGATATGCTGCTCAAAACCGATGCAAGGGCCCTGATTCCAAGACCTGAAACCGAAGAATTGGTGGCGCTAGTAAAGGCGCAAGGGCTTTCTTACTCAAA
>JBEDCS010000160.1:0-3489 GCA_041176605.1 Bacteroidota bacterium | reverse complement strand
TCACTAAAAACGAACGACGCAACGCAATGAGTGTCTCGACATTATAACTCACTTTTTTATTCGCTATTCGATAGCCAGCAGCAGCAAGGCCAATATTTCGCTCGAAAGCCATTGTAAACGGAGTGGCATCTTGCGCAAAGCTGATGTTGATTTTATCTTTATCAAAAACCAGTGCCTTTTGATAGGTTTGATAGAGTAAAGCGCTCATCTCGCGGGTGCGTTGTGAATTGCGCTCGAGGTTCATGAATATTTCGCCATACAAGATGCCCCAAATTTCATTTTCTGTTCCGCAGTAAATTTTTGCTAAACGGAAATAGTTGGAAGAAAATTCAGGTGCCATCTCGATTCCTTTTTCATAGCTCTGGATGGCCATTTCCATGTTTTTCTGAATCAAATAAACATTACCTGTTTCAACATACAACCTACCGCTGTTTGGAAAAAATTTCAAGCCCTCGGCATAGGCATCTAAGGCCGCCTGAGCATCGCCATTGAGGTCTAAACTATTGCCAATCATTTGCCAAAGTTGATCAGTGGCATCAGGATGAGCGGTTTGTTTGCGCATGATTGTAACCGCTTTGGCATAATCCTTTTGCATGTAAAAACTGTAAGCGTATTCATACCATGCATCATAATTAGCACTATCGTCCAGAAGCACCTCTTCTAAAATAGCTCGTGAATCAGAAAATTTACCGGCATCCATCAACTCTATGGCTTCCCCGATTTCTTTAGCAGCTGGGTTTTCTTGTGCGCATAAAACAATAGAAAAAAGAAGAAATAGCGCGGTTAGATGAATTTTCATAATAATGGTTTAGTGGTTGTTTTAGGTTGTATTGTTGCCAATAAAAGGATAAAGCTAATTAAAATCAAGGGGTTTTGAAAACTAAAGGATTGACTTGAAAATGAGTCAGTTTGACCTTTTTTGACGACGAAGTTTTCCAAAAGACGCGCCGTGCACCGCACATGTGTGCAACCTGAGCCAGAAAACTTCTCACGAGATACCTTTTCCCCAAACGATATCCTAAAGAGATATAAAAAATACCAGATTTCGACTCTACAATTAAATATTGATGGGAGTAAGTTGGCAAAGAAGATAGGACTGCTTGACTATATAATTGCTTACTTAGCACTGGCCAAGTTTGAGGGTAATGATGGCTACGTTTAATTTGCTGTTTCACCCTGGACCAATTTGCTTGATAATAAGCCCTACTCTTGCGATCTAATGAAATAGTAGCGGATGACATTTGTACTTCAACTTCACATAAATTACTGTACATCGGACCTTGGTAGGCAAAACGTTGATCGCCGTCAATAGCCGGTTCTGAGGGCTCACCTTCGTCGTCGTACCAACGAAAAGCATACTTAAAGTAGTCGGTACAAACATGCGGTTGGTATTTGACTTGAAAAGCCCAAGCTGCCGAAGGCGTCACTTGTATTACAAATAATTGCTTGAAACTTTCACCAGGGCTCAAACTCCAGAAGTGCATGTACCGGTGATCGACTGCCGCAGAATCAGGAAGTACTAAATCAACGTTAAAAAGTGGCGACCATTTCATGTTTTCGCCGCGTTCATAGGCCAGTATTTCAAATAAACCCATCCCCAACTGCGGATGGCCGGGCACCAAAATACTATTATGCAATGCAGATTCATTTTTAATCTCAAGCTCTAGCAATGTATACTGATCCGAACGCGCCGGGATTTGCTTGAGCGTCAAACGCAGTTCAGTGGGAAGCATATCTGCACGCAACAGACTCACCGAAAAAACAAGAAAGAATAAAATTAGTCGTTCCACATATAATATTTAGGACTCACCACCTGTTGCTCATTGAGTTCATCTTTGGTGTAACGATGATTAAAAATCTCAATTTCCATATCTGGGTATATAATCAGAGAGACACTAGCGCTTCCGTAGGCACTTAAATCCATCCAAATAATTGGGCCCTTTCGGCGCAAGTGGAGGCGTATGGTACGGTTGTAATCTCTGAGGCCGTTGTATTCGGTTTGAGGAAGGAGTTCAAATTGTTCTGAAAAATGCTGATAGGCCAAAAAGACAATTGCTTCTATTTCTTTTTTTGAAAAGAGCAGCGAATCTATGCGTTGGATTTCAATGAGCCTTTTCAAGCTTTGCTTGGTTTCTATCGATAAACCTGGCGACGTCTTTCTCTTATCAACGGATGAATAGCTTGAATTAGGAATCCCCATCTCGTAAAACCTTTCAAAAATTAAAGACCCATCCGCAGTATATTCCCGACACCAACCATCTCTTAGACCCGCCGTGTAACGATAATCGATGAGCAGTTGACCTGTTGAATCTAATTCTTGATACGGCCCGTGCAAGCTATCCAAAATGGTATGTAAAGCACGAATTTTGAACCCGTTGCTCGCGTAAAATTCTTTGTAACACTCTTTGTTCTTGTATTCGATGCGGCTTTCAAAATTTCCATTCGGGTAATAAAGCTCTTGCACTTGTTTAAAATAACCATCCGCCCGTGTTTCAGCAAGAAAAAGGCTTTCTAACACCATTTTCGGGTACCAACGTTTGACTTCTTTATAACTATTTGAACCCCGTTCTTTATGAATTTCTAAGCGCTGCCATTCGCCGTTGGGGTAAAACTCAACCAACGAGGTATCTTGATCCTTGCGGTAGTCTCGGCGCCAATGCAACTGCCCGTCGTTGTACCACCACGTTTCTACACCTTTCGTTCGGTCCAAGAGCTGAATATCGACATCATGTGTTTTGATGCCTGCTGCCGTCCATTCGCGCAAGTAGCCGTTGGCTCCGTCATCCAACACTTGCTCTAAAGTAAGCTGGCCGTTGTCTGCCCATTCTTTTTTATTGGGCTCAAAAGGATGCGCAGTTTCTAAATCGTACAAATACCAATAGGCTTGTTTTCCGTTGGCATGCCAGCCCTTCCATTCCCCCACAGGAACATCGTTTTCGTAATGGCGCTCCGTTTCTATTTTTCCGTCAGGAAAATAACTCTTAAAACTGCCGAATAAACTGCCATTCTTAAAGGTTCCTTTAGATTTGAGCTTACCATTTTCGTAATATGTCAAAACAGGGCCGTGCAAAGACCGGTGCTCATAATATCCATCTTTAATAAATTGGTGCTGTTTGACTTCAAACAATTGACCACCGTCGAAATAGGTCAATTCTGCTCCGAAAGGCGCAATTAAATAAGTGTAACCATCTTCGTCTACCGTATGAGGAGGATGCCCGCTTTTGTCCGATTCTTGGAGTTCACGGTATCTGATCCAAGCATAAGATCTTTCAAATCGCTTTTGCCCATTTAAACCATACTCAATTGTTTTGAAGCAGCGACGCCCTTCCTGATTCAAATAAAAAATATTGTGGGTTTGGAGTGGTCCGTTTTCGAAATATACCTTTTGATCGATGAGAATAGAATCGTTGTCCCAGATAGAGAATTTACTCCGAACCCTAGGATTACCGTCAAACGTATTGAGTGTTTCTTCTGTTAGCCTTCCCTTTA
>JBEDCS010000159.1:0-3619 GCA_041176605.1 Bacteroidota bacterium | reverse complement strand
CGCGAGCTTATAAATTTCGGCCCCGCCAATGACAAAAGCTTTTTGTTCCGGAGCCAATTCTAAAGAGGAAATACAATTTTCAAAGGAGTCAAAAACCAAGCAATCTGGTGCTTCAAAATGAGCTTTTCGGCTCAAAACCACGTTTGTGCGTCCGGAAAGCGGGCGGTATTTTTCAGGAATAGAGTCGTAGTTTTTTCGACCCATGATGACAATATGGCCTTTCGTCGTTTCCTTGAAAAAACGCATGTCGGCGGGTAGGTTCCACATCAGGTCGTTGTCTTTGCCAATACCATTAGCTGCGTCGAGTGCTGCAATTAAAGAAAGCTGCTTGATCATATGGCTACGGCGGCTTTGATGTGTGGGTGTGGATCGTAATTGAGTAACTCGAAGTCTTCGTACTTGAAATCGAAGAGGTTGGAGATATCCGGATTCATGCGCATTGTGGGAAGTGGTCTGAAATCTCGGGTCAATTGCAAATGTGCTTGCTCAATGTGGTTGCTATAGAGGTGAGCGTCACCTAGTGTATGAACAAATTCACCAGGTTGCAGACCACAAACTTGAGCCATCATCATGGTAAGTAAGGCATAAGAAGCGATATTAAAAGGCACTCCTAGAAAGGTATCTGCACTGCGCTGATATAATTGGCAACTCAATTTACCCTCGGCTACATAGAATTGAAAGAAAGCGTGGCACGGGGGCAAGGCCATTGATTCGATGACACCGACATTCCAAGCAGAAACAATCATGCGTCTGGAGTCGGGGTTGTGTTTGATTTGCTCAATAACTTGCGTGATTTGATCAATATGTCGACCATCTGGCGTTGGCCAACTGCGCCATTGCGAGCCGTAAACCGGACCTAATTCACCGTTGTCGTCAGCCCATTCATCCCAGATACTAACGCCATTTTCTTTCAAATAGGCAATATTGGTTTCACCTTTAAGAAACCAAAGTAATTCGTGAATGATTGACCGAAGGTGTAATTTTTTAGTAGTGATGCACGGAAAACCTTCCGATAGATCAAAGCGCATTTGGTAACCAAAAACGGAAATAGTACCCGTGCCCGTGCGGTCTTCTTTTTTGACGCCGTGGTCTAGAATATGCTGCAAAAGGTCGTGGTATTGTTTCATGTTGGGCTTTAAAATTAACGCACTACGAAAATAGTAATTATTTTAGCCTCGTTAATAATTTTTGTTCGGATGATTCGAATTGTGAGCACTTTAATTTTGATTTTATTTACGCAGCTTACTCTAGCGCAGTCCAAACCTTTAAAGCGTAAATATCGAGGTACTTATGAAGGAGAAATCCCAGCCTACAATGCGATAATCGGAACAAATGAAGTATCTGTAAAAAGTCAAAACATCAAACTTTCGATTGTTAAGGATAGTTTATTTCTAGTCATTGGTCAGTATAACTATGCAAATACGTATGAACTCCAGAACAAGGCGAACAATATTGAGTTGCACTTCGAGCGCGAAGGTTCTGGAATTGAGGAAGTTTTGATTTTGGATACCCAGACTAAAAACCTAATAAGGAAGGGACTTTTCCCACAGCCAGATGCCGTTTTAATACGGAAGAAAAAATCAACGAAGGGGTAACCAAATGCTAAAAGTGGTTCCTTTATCTGGGTTGCTGCGCACTTCAATCTTTCCTTGATGGGCCTCGACAATCAGTTTCACATAATACAAACCTAGTCCGAATCCTTTGACGTCGTGGATATTGCCAGTCGGTACTCTGTAGAATTTATCGAAAATCAGTTTTTGATCTTCTTTTCTAATGCCGATACCATTGTCTTGAATTTCGATGCGAAAGCCTTCTTTTTCGGGCTGAATAGACATTTGAATCGAAGGGCTTAACTTACAGTACTTGACTGCGTTGTCTACCAAATTGAAAAGTACATTGGTCAAATGCACGGGGTCAGCATAAATGAGTGCTTTTTCAGCTTGATGTAGGAGTTGAATTTGACCGCCGCCTTGAGCTTGATTGAAATTGAAATTTTCCTGGACTTCTTCTAAAATGGCAAGTAAATCAATTTCTTCTTTGTTTAAAATAACTTTGTCTTTATCTAGCTTGGCAATATTCAAGACGCGCTCCACTTGTTTTTCAAGACGTTTATTTTCTTTGTAAATGATACTTGCATATTTGCGCATCTTTTCTTCGTCCTGAGGAAGTTCCAAACGAAGTAATAATTCACTTGAAAGGCTAATTGTTGAAATTGGCGTTTTAAGTTCGTGGGTCATGTTGTTGATGAAATCATTCTTCACTTCAGATAAACGCTTCTGACGAATAATAATTCCTAAACTAAATGCGAAAAATACCACCACAAAAATGACGACTATCAACAGGTAGGCAATAGGCGAAAAACTAGAAGCTGCCTCAATTTTGTCGAGCTTGAGGTTTGGGAAGAAAACAGTGAAATAATGACCGTCTTTGGTGAGGTTGAGACTTTCAGGGGTAATGTCTTTGAGTTGCTGTTGCTGCTTGGCATAAATAGAATCTTTGTCAAAGGTAATCAGGCCCGAAAGCGCAATAGAATCTATAAAGCAGTCGTAGATGCCATAAAGGAAGTCTTGTTGAATGTCTTGAAGATAAAACTCTTTTTTAAGCAGTGTTTCCAGATAGAAGGGCTGAATTTCATCGCTGATATCTACCGTATAGTGCTGATAACTGACTTGTTTGATGGCTCCGTAAATGTTGTTAGGGTCCTCGTTTTGATTGAGTTGGGTCAGGACATTTCTTAAAGCAGCGCGTGCTTGTTGAGCAAACTCACGGAGGTTCAGGCTGTCTTCGCGTTGCTGAATATCGATGTATTCTTGTTGGAGCTGACGCGTATTGTGGATCCAAACAAACTGAACAGTCAAGATGCTGATGATGGAGAAAATCCCCAAAATGGCTACGGCATTGACTGTTCTGTTTTTCATGATTTAGAAGCCGTTCACACCATTTACTGTGGTGTATTTGAGCACATTTTTCTTTTCTGGATGAATGCGCGCAAATGCAGATTGTACCGCAAGCGTACCCTCATGGAAACCACAAAGAATGAGCTTGAGTTTATTTTCATAGGTGTTGACATCACCAATAGCATAAATACCAGGGATATTTGTGGAGTAGTCTAAGGTATTTACTTTGATGGCGTTTTTTTCGATTTCTAAGCCCCAGTCTGCAATTGGGCCTAAACTTGGTTTCAAACCAAATAAAGGAATGAAATGATCTGCTGCAATACTGCGTTCGCCGTCTTTTTGATGCGTAACAATTACTTGTTCGAGCTTTCCGTTTCCTTGAAGGCCAGTAACTTCTGCTTCAGTAACTAAATCAATAGCACCTGATTCTGCCATATCAATGACGCGTTGCACTGAATCGAGGTGACCTCTAAATGAACTGCTGCGGTGCACCAGCACTACACGCTTGGCAATTTTTCTTTCGGCCAAATAGATCGACCAATCGAGTGCGGAGTCGCCGCCACCTGCAATGACACAAACTTTGTCTTGGTAAATTTCCGGGTTTCTAATAATGTACTCGACACCCTTATCTTCAAAATCGGTGATGTTGTCGATAGGAGGTTTACGTGGTTCAAAAACACCGAGTCCGCCGGCAATCATGACAATTGGTGCCTTGTGTTTGG
>JBEDCS010000158.1:0-4608 GCA_041176605.1 Bacteroidota bacterium | reverse complement strand
AAACTAAAGGTTTTGGTTTCATCGTTGAAGAAGACACGAACAAAGAATATTTTGTTCATGTTACCGGTTTGGTAGACAAAATCAAAGAAAATGACGAAGTTGAATTCGAATTGCAAGAAGGTCGTAAAGGCTTGAATGCTGTGAATGTGAAACAAGCATAATAAAAGATTGAGTGTATCTAAATTCCCGCCCCACAAGGCGGGAATTTTCGTTTATAGATATTTGTTAAATTTGACAACTCAAACGAAGCTATGCGCGCCTTATTCCTTAAAGAAATATCAAGTTTCCTCAGCTCTATCATCGGCTATGTGTTTATCCTGATTTATCTCATTGCCTCAGGACTCTTTCACTGGATTCTATCCTATAACACCAACCTACTCGAAGGATCTACCGCTGACCTCATCCCCTTTTTCAATATGTCGCCGGTTATTTTTCTCATCCTGATACCGGCCATTACCATGCGCTCTATTGCCGAAGAACGCAGAACAGGCACAATTGAATTGCTACTCACCCGCCCAATTTCAGATTTTCAGCTCATTTTTGCCAAATACTTGGCAGGCGTAGCTTTGGTTTTTGTAGCCATTTTGCCAACAATTGTTTACTTAGTCAGCATGTATTTTTTAGGCGCACCTGTTGGCAACATCGATTTAGGCGCCACCTTCACCTCTTATGTAGGCTTGCTTTTACTGGGTGCTGCTTTTGTTTCCATCGGAATGTTTGCCTCGGCACTCACCCAAAGCCAAATCGTTGCGTTTATTATGGCGATGTTCATGTGCTGGGTTTTTTATGATGGCTTTGAATTACTCGGAAATTTTAGCCAGATCGGAGGGCTCGATTACCTCATCAAGTACTTAGGCATTGCTTTTCATTATGAAGCCATTAAAAAAGGTGTCATCGATAGCAGTGATATCATTTATTTTTTGAGCCTCAATGCGCTCTTCCTATTTGCATCGCTTACCGTTTTGAAAACCCTCAAGAAATAGGTTATGAAATTGAATTGGAACAAAGGTCTCTATAATTGGACCGTTCTTGGTCTTTTAGCAGCAGCACTCATATTGGTCAACCTCATTGGCTCGATGCTCTATTGGAAACTCGACATGACCAAAGACCAACGCTACTCTTTGGCCCCGAGCACCGTCAACTACTTGGCCGACAACAAAAATTTTGAAAACCGCATCAGCATTCAAATTTACCTCGATGGTAATATGCCTTCGGAGTTGAAATATTTTCAGAATGCCCTCAAAGATAAACTCAAAGATTTCAAACGTATAGCCGGTAACCGCATAGAGTTTCTTTTCACAGATCCTAATGTTGGCACTGAAGACGAAATCAATGCGCTGCGCTCACAACTCTATGACCGCGGGCAAGGCATTATGCCGCTTGAAATTTTATACATGAAAGACGGTACGCAAAGCCAAATGCTTTTATTCCCCGGTGCCTTGCTTTCCTATAGCGTCAACGGGATCACCAAAGAAGGCGTTGTGCAATTTTTACCGGGCACACAACCCGGCAGACCCTACAGCCTAGATCAAATGGGCGAGGTCATAGAAAACGCGCTCAACAACCTCGAATACAACTTGCTTTCTGCGCTGCGTCGTTTGACACAACAAACCAAACCTACAATTGCGTTTCTGCAAGGTCATGGAGAATTGAGCTACCCAGAAACCCTTAGAGCCCGAGCGCTTATCTCACCTTACTACAATATCACAGACCTTACACTCAATGACAGCATCGCTGCACTCAATGATGTAGATGGTCTGATTATAGCCGATCCGCAAACGCCTTTTTCTCAGAAAGATCTTTACCTCATCGATCAGTTTGTCATGCGCGGCGGTAAATTAATGTGCTTTGCCAATACACTTGCGCTCAACGAAGACACGCTCAATTCGAAAGGCATGACGCACACCACGCGCAAAAATCTTTTACTTGACAGACTACTTTTTGACTACGGCATCAAAATCAAAGAAAATTATGTTCTAGATGCCAATTGCGCCCCGAAAATTGTACCCTTCGCTGAAACAACCTATTTACCATGGTTCTTTCATATGTTGGCCACACCAAGCCAGCACCCCATCACTAGGAACGTAGACCCAATTTCTTTGAAATATGCCAACGAAATTGAATTTGTTCAGCTTCCTAAAGCACAACTTACGCCAATCTTAACAAGTTCTAGCAATTCGATTCCTACAGGTCTGCAGCCACTAGTCAACCTTGCGCTTCCGCTCAACTACGGTAAAAATCCAAAACTCGTTGAAAACCCTGAAGATGAAATCAACCGCTTGTGTGTTGCCGGTTTGTCTGAAGGTTTTTATCAATCGCATTTCAAAAACAGAATTGTAGCTGAGTTTACCAATAGCAAGGATGTCAATTATTTAGAGGAAAGTCAAAAAGAAACCAAAATCTTGGTGGTCGGAAATGGTAATTTTATTAAAAACACCTACGATTCTATCCTCGATCCAAAAAAACTCAATAGCTACCTCTACAGACCTCTCAGCTTAAACGAATTAAAAGTTGATGCCGAATTGGCGCAAAGACGAATTCCTTTAATTTTTGGAAATCAAGAACTCTTCCAAAATATGGTCGATTACATGATGGGAGATAACTCAGTCTTGGACATTCGCAGCCGTCAGATAGATATCAAAGAAATAGACAAAGAAAAAATCAAGTCAGCATCCTTGTTTTACAAAAGCATCAATATGCTCTTGCCGTTGCTGATCATATTGGCATTGGCATTTGTAATGAACTGGATTCGCAACAGAAAATACGCACGTAAACACTAACAAAAAATGAAGAAAAAAGCAGGTATTATTATTCTACTATTAGTCGTTTTAGGAGGTTTATCTTGGTATGCTTTACAGCTCAATGACCAACAAGGTGGTTCTGATACACGCGCTTTTAATTTCAAAATAGAAGACACCACTTCGATCACCAAAATAAAAATCACTGATGCTTTTGGGCAACAATTTACGCTCGTTAAAAAAGACAACACCTGGACAGATGTCAAAGGCGCTTGTATTTCTCAATCTAATGTGTCTTTGATTTTAGAAGCACTCAATAAAATTGAATTCAAAGGGTACTTGGCAAAAAATGCCGAGAAACGTTTCACTGAACTAATGGCTACGTCTCACATCAAAGTCGAGATTGAACAAGACGGGGAATGGACTAAAACGTGGTACATGGGCCCTGCAACACCCGATCATTATGGGCAAATCATGTTGCTCGAAACCGCCGAAGAGGGCAAAAGCAGCAGCCCGGTCATGATGAAAATTTCAGGTATCAATGGTGTGATTGATCCGCGTTTTTTTGCCGATCCACGCCAATGGGCCTGCACTGAAATTATGGCCTTGCAAATGGATGAAATCAAGAGTGTCAAAGCCAAATTTCAAAAAGAACCCTATCGCAATTTTGAAATTGTACGCAAAGCTAATCAGTATCGCGTAACTCAGAATGGCGTTGCCTTGCCATTTTTAGATACAACTAATGTATTCAGATACCTTCAAGGATTTCAGAAAATTCATTTCGAACAAAAAAACTTTACACTATCCGATCGTCAGGTAGATAGCGTCAAGAAAAGTGCGGCTTTTTGTGTTTTAGATGTCAAAACAAAATACGAAAACATTCATTTGAAAATGTACCGCATTAAAAGTCAAGAAGAACAACGCAATGAATTTGGTCAGTTGGTTAATATGGATATGAATAGCTTTTGGTGCGAACTCCCAGATGGCGATTTAGTCAAGTGCCAGTACTTTGTTTTCAATCCATTGATCCTCGGGCACGTCTTCTTTCCAGACATGGAACGACGCTTTCCAGATTCATTGAAAACCGGCATGGTTCAATAAGCAACTTAAGGGCAGGTTTTTACGTTATAGCAACCATGACCCTACAGCTGCGCTTTTTTACGCTACTTTTTATCCTTTCAGTAAGCACACTATTTGCGCAAAGTCCTGTAGCCAATTTCACAGCCACACCACTTACTGTTTGTGTAGGTCAAAATGTCACTTTTACCAATACCTCGAGTGCAAACGGGGGGCCTGCCCTGAGTAGCTATCAATGGGATTTCGGTGACGGTTCAGCTGCAACCAGCACTAACGCTACACATGCTTTTACTACAGCAGGCACTTTTACCATCACACTAGTGGCCACCAATGCCAATGGTGTTGCCGATGCAGAAATCAAACCTGCCTATATTACGGTCAATCCGTTGCCAAATGTCAATTTTACTGCAAATGGCCTTGGTTGCACGGTTCCACTTACATTGAGTTTTTCCAACGGATCCTCACAAGGTGCCAACTTTTCACAAGCATGGAATTTTGGCAACAGCCAGACATCTACCTTATATACGCCACCAAGTATCACTTACAATACGCAAGGAACCTTCCAAGTTGTACTCAACGTCACCAATAACAATACGGGTTGTGTCAATAGCCAAACACAAGCTATTGTCGTTTCAAATTTTCAAGCGGGCATAACGGCGCCTACCATTGGCTGCGTTGGGCAAAGCATTTCATTTCAAGATAATTCCACTGCTGGCGCCAATAGTTGGGCGTGGAATTTTGGGAGTGCAGGGCAAAGCAACGCTGAAAACCCCAGCGTTACCTACAATTCGCC
>JBEDCS010000157.1:0-4362 GCA_041176605.1 Bacteroidota bacterium | reverse complement strand
GGTGCTAACCTCACTGCATATGAACTCACTAAACACGGTGTCAAGCATACGCTTATTGTTGACAACACGGGTGGGCATCTCATGCAACACGGCATGGTTGACCTCGTTATTGTTGGCACCGATCGCACAACGCGTCAAGGCGATGTCGCTAATAAAATTGGCACCTACCTCAAGGCTTTGGCAGCAAAAGACAACCAAATTCCATTTTATGTGGCTTTGCCATCTACCACCCTCGACATGAGTATCAACGATGGCATCAAGGAAATTCCTATTGAAGTACGCGACCAAAATGAAGTCAAGTATGTCATCGGGAAATCTGCGGCAGGCAAGATAGAACCCGTTTTGATTTGCCCCGAAACGACACCAGCAGCCAATTACGGTTTTGATGTGACCCCTGCGCGTCTTGTTAGTGGCCTCATTACAGAACGCGGTATTTGCGAGGCCTCAGAGAAAGGGATTCTAACTTTATTTCCTGAATATAAGGATTAGTATGATGAAAATTGAATGATTGAATGATTTGAATCAGAAGAATGCATAAATGCTTAATTACATAAAATAAATAGTCATGAAGCGCAATTTTTTTTTACTAACGATAATCCTTTCTATTATTCCGTATACAACGCATTCACAAATTCAAGGGGTTTGGCACAGTAACTTTCAAGTAGCCGGTAAATCCTTACTCATGGACCTCGATGTTAAAGGCATTGGCCGAGATGGCTCCATTACCATTAGTATTCCAGATCAGCCCAAGATGAAGCCACAATCGATGGAGGATTTTGCGCTGTTTTCAGATAGTTTATCGTTCAATTGGAAGATGATCGGCCTTAGCTATAGCGCAAAACTGAAGGGCGATTCTTTGGTAGGTAAAATGTCGCAATCAGGCTTGACTTGGGATGCTGTCTTCTATAAAGAGGTTCAAGCGCTGAAAGAAGCAAAGGGGAAATTTCAAGACCCAAAAGCACCTTTTCCATATTTGGAGCAAGAGCTCCTGATCAAAACAGCTAAAAAAATCCAAATTGCAGGCGCGCTCATTATGCCTGAATTTGAGAAAAATAGTAGTTTCCCACTGGTGATTCTAGTATCGGGCTCAGGCGCTCAAGACCGCAATTGTGAAATTTTAGGACACAAACCATTTTGGGTTTTGGCTGATGACTTAGGCCGCAATCAAATTGCCTCGTTTCGCTACGATGACCGCGGTGTAGGTAAGAGTTCAGGGAAATTTCAAGAAGCTACACAAACTGATTTTGCCAATGATTTGCTTGCCATTATTAAAGCACTTAAAAAAGATTACCCCAAGGCTCAAATTTATATTTACGGGCACTCAGAAGGCGGCATGACCGCATTAAGAGCGGCCGTTCAAACGCAAGATATTGCTGGCATAATTGAGGCCGCTTCCGTTGGAAATAGCGGAAAAGAAGTCCTGATTGAACAACAATACTTGATTCCGAAAGCAAGCGGTTATTCTGAAGAAGAAAGTCGTTGGAATCAACGATTTTACAAAGAGGGAGCTGAAATTGCACTGAAAAGTACTGAAAACGATTTTTCTGTAAAGTACAATGCTTGGCTAACTAGTTGCTGGGACAGCATTCCAAAAAAACTACTGGATGGCGCCACTCAAAAAGAACTTACCGAACAAATGAGTACTTTTTTCAATAATGCCTGGGCCAGAGAGTTCTTAGCCTTTGAAAGCCGCTCCTATCTGGCTCAACTCAATTTACCATTTTTAATCATCAACGGCACAAAAGATATTCAAGTTCCTGCAAGCAGTAACCAAGAGGATTTTAGAAATAACATGACCAAAGATGCTTTGGAAAAAAGCACTTTTCACTTACTTGAAGGCGCCAATCATTTATTTCAGCATTGTAATAATTGTGATTTAAATGAATATGCCAGCCTTGAACAAACTTTGGATCCTCAACTCATGCAATGGGTCAAAGCATGGATTTTGGAACAGCAGAAAGCCCATCAATAAAACCAAAACTCTTTTCAGTAATTGTGGCCATATTTTGTACAAGATAATCTTTGAACGCCAAAGCCACACCGTTGTGCTTTTTGCCTTTGGGCCAAACGATTCTCCAGGTAGATTCTAATGGTAAATCAGGGATAGGAATGATTGTTAAATCACCCAACTTCAATTCATTGCGAATTCCGATAAGCGGCATGATTGAATAACCTAAACCTGCAATTAAGGCTTGCTTCACCGCCTCATTGCTCGTGAGTTCAATATTTCTTCTGATATGAATATCATGACTCGCTAAGTAGTCATCCATGGCCTTTCGCGTGGCAGAACCCGCTTCTCTTTTGACCCAAGTCAGGCCCTCAAGTTGTTTTCTCCAATTGATCTGTTCAATAGCTAATGGCGCATTGCCCACTAGAAATAATTGGTTTTTCATGCACGTGATCTCCTCTAAATTGAGTCGATCAGGCAATACAGAGACCAAAGAGAAGTCGGTTTCGTTTCGCTCCAAATTGAGCGCTACATTGGCACGGTTGGACACATCTAATACGAGCTCAACGCCCGGATGCGCTTTCATGAAATCTGCCAATAAATAAGGAATAACATATTTGCCCGTAGAAACTACACTGATGCGCAAGCGTCCACTCAACTGACCTTTGTATTGAGCCGTTTTATAATTGATGGCATAAACTTCTTCCAAAATTTTCTCGGCAGCCACCGCAACCTCTTTTCCGAACTCCGTGACATACAATCTTTTATTGACTATTTCTGTCAAGGGTATGTCAAATTGATCTTGAAAATTCTTCAGCTGAATAGAAACTGCTGGTTGGGTTAAAAAAAGTTCTTCGGCAGCACGCGTGATGCTTTCCTTTTGAACAATCTTTAAAAAGATACGAAGTTGATTGAGTGTATAGTTCATAACGTTTTTTAATGTTTGCAATATTATTATTATATATTTACTTATGCAATAAATGTGCCAAATTTGCAAATAAATAAATTTGATGCAAAATCAACTTGAATTAATCAATGGTGAATTTTCAATGGAGGATGGCCTAGAGCTTTTATGCAACCTACTCCAACAAAAAATTGCTTTTCACACCAAAAAAACAACTGCTCATCGAGAAATGTTTGGGACAGAAGACCAAAATGCCATGCTCAGAATACAAGAGCTCAAGGCAATGAAATCTCAACTCCTCGATCAATTCAGAAACACCGACTCCCAACAAAAGCTTCAGATACATGGAAGTATCAGCCTCCAAAGTATTATTAGTCAGCAAGCATCATAAAGAGCAAATCATTGCTCCTATTTTAAGTTCAATTGGCATTGAAATCGAAGTCATTGAAAATTTTGATACCGATCAATTTGGAACTTTTGCTGGTGAAATCCCTCGGATTGAAGGCCCAAAAATTACAGTGAAGGAAAAATGTTTACAAGGACTGGCTCATTCGAATATGCGCATTGGTTTGGCGAGTGAAGGTTCCTTCGGCGCACATCCGTTCGTTCCATTTTTAAAAGCCAATGAAGAATGGCTGTGCTACATCGATCTGGATCGTCAAATTGAAGTTTATGCCAAAAGCCTTGCCACGGAAATAAGCGATGACCTGCTCACATCAAAAGACAAAGATCAGCTAATGGCCTTTCTTTCAAAGTACGACTTTCCTCATCAAGGGATGGTTTTTAAAGATTTGACTCAAAATAAAATTATCCAAAAAGGAATTCAGGACCAACATGTCCTGTTCAAACTCGTATCACAATTTTCAAATTGGCAAATAGAAACCGATTTGCGTGCACATCAAAATCCAATTCGACGCAAGAACATTGCCCTTGCCGCTCAAGAACTCGTCAAGAGATTAACATCATTGTGTCCTCATTGCGCGCATCCTGATTTTTGGACCAAAGGGTTTAGTGGGCAGCTCGATTGCGAATGGTGTGGCCAAGCAACATCGAGCTATCGCTATCAAGTTTATGCTTGTGATAAGTGTCAGCACTCAGAAGAAATTATGCGAAACGATAAAAAAGTGGAGGATCCGCAATATTGTCAAAATTGCAATCCTTGATTTTATGAATGAAAAATCAATCAAAATTCTAGACTAAATGAATTTACAGTTCTTAACGCACGACCTTAGTAACCCTACTATCCTATTCTTTCTTTTAGGAATTTTAGCTGTCATTATTAAAAGTGACCTTGAAATTCCGGAATCCTCGTTTAAATTCATTTCACTTTACCTACTCTTTTCAATTGGTTTTAGAGGAGGGCAAGAATTACAACACAGCCCCTGGACCGCTGAAATTGGTTGGTCTTTGGTTTTTGGAATGACCATTGCTGCATTGATTCCGCTTTATTCGTTTTTCATTATTAAAAAGAGAATTGGCATCTCCAATGCAGCAGCTGTGGCAGCCGCCT
>JBEDCS010000156.1:0-4693 GCA_041176605.1 Bacteroidota bacterium | reverse complement strand
AGTGCAGCAGATCCTCCTGCGGATAAATTTCCTTTCAATGGCTGAAATTTACTGACGAGCAGCAAAGAAAAGAACTGACGGTTCAATTCATCGGGATCAGCTTTAACGCGGTCAAGAAGTGTTTTGCCGGTTTCAGAAACCCTTGGCGCCACAAGGTCAAACGATATTTTTGGCGAAAGCAAAGTCTCAGAAAGCTTGAGGTAACATAAGATTTCCTGATTGACAAGCGTGTTGTCTTGAATCTCAGGACTCAATTCAAGAATGGAAGCGCGTTTTGGCGTCACGGTATTGATCACGATATCGGCATTGTATGGGTCGCCGGTCCATTCAATTTTAGAACCCGCTTCGATGTCAAAAGTTTGTTTGATAGAACCCAAGGCAAAATTATAACGACTTCCGTTGGCAATGACATAGGGTCCATTCATGGTGAGCTGATCAAATTGATCGAGTTTGATATTTAATTCACCGGCCCCTTTTGCAATAATTTCATCACCTGTTTGCTCATTGAATATCATCCTCATGTTGGCATCAGGCGTTACGTGAAAATTGAGATCGAGATTTAATCCTGTAAAATCTAAACCTTGATCATCAAGTTTTTGCTGTACGCCATGTTCAACAAATTTCACGAAGTTGTCTTCGTCGTCGATTTCAGACATGCCATACATCGGGAAAATAACGTCTGTACCCTTTCTTGTGGTAGCATCCACGGTAATTTCTGTATTATTGGCGGTTCCAAAAATGTTGGCTGTACCTCTTCCGTAGGCCTTACCGTAATAAACATCGCCTTCCTTGTATTTGGTATTCAGCACTAAAAAGCGATCTATAGGAGCCACCTGATTGGTGCGCGGGTCTATTTTTTTGATGTCGTCTTCAAAGTTGATTTGAATATCGTAGTTCCATTTGTCAAATTGCTGATGGTTAATGGCACTCGATAAATAAGCTACATTTCCTTCGGGGTCTTTTATCGGGAAATTGTCCAAGAAAAAGGCGTCTTCAGTTACTTGAATGAGCCCTTCCAATTGGTAATTTACGCCAAGTAAAGCGATTTCTGCGCCACCATTTTGCAACCTCAACTTTCCAGACAAATGTGGGTCTGAAGGGCTGCCCAAAACCCGAATTCGGCCATTTAATTTCCCTTTGATTCCTTTGACAACCTCAGGATCTAAGAAGGCATTGGCAAAAGAGATATCGGTTTGCTTGAAGTTGAGCCCAAGATCGAGCTCATCCGTTTTGATGTTGTACAGGCCATCAAAATCAAAGGTGCGTTCATTTCGATATTGCAGAGTCCCATCGAGTATTATGCTTTTGCGCGCATCGTTCCAATCGGAGTGCAGCATGATGTCGCCAACCATTTGGCCATCAATTTGGAATTGCTCTAGGTTGGCATCTGCTAATATGTTAATGTTGTTATTTGGGGTAGCGAGTGTTCCCCAACCACTGAAACGGCCACTCAGTTGATTTGGAAAATCTAGTAAATTACTGAGCTCATTTAAATCGAGGCCAATGACATCAAAACGAAGTTGATCACGCACGTTGTCTGACAAGCAACCATTCATCTTCACCAATTGATAGCCTCGATGCAACTCAAAATTCGAGATGTTTAATTCAGTGGCAGATACTAAAATATCAGATTGATTGGCAATTTCCCATTGAACACCATTCACCGTAAAGAATGACGGTTGCAGGTTAAAATTTAAGTAGTCATCTGGCAAAATAGTGGTGCGCCACTTCAACTCAGAAAAATCGTTGGTATTTGGATCCCAAGAAATTGTAGCATCTATGACACCTTTGGCGCCAGTATTGACAAATTTGAGGTTATGAAAGTTAGTTGAATCGGAATATGAAACCAAACCGATGTCAAGCCCGCCCGAAGTAAGCTCTTTGGTGATTTGTTGATCGAGGATAAGCTGGTCAAAGCGAAAATCTTGAAAGGCCAGCGAAGGACTTGTAATTTTTAGCTGAAGGATTTCCTTGGCCGAATCAAAAGAACCAAACAAACGGGTATTACTTGCCAAACTGAGGTCAGGCACAAAAATTTCTAGGAGTTGCTTTGCATTTCTGACTTGCAAGTCAAAAGTAAAGTTAGAACTGCTCTGAACAGCAGCTATTTGCTGCGTTTCTAAGGATGGGTAAACAATGGATAAGTGGTGTAGTAAATCTTGGGAAATTGTAGAAAAATCGATCAGACCTGCAATATTCAAATCAAAAATCGGGCTGCTAAACTGTAAAAATGAATCGTCGTTGCTCTGGCTGAAATGAACTTGCGCTAACTCTGTATACAAGCGCTTAGAAGCCTCGAGATAGACTAAATTAGTCACGGAAGCATATCCACTTAAATTAGACCAAGATGGGCCCTGGATACCTCCCCTCAAACTAAATGAAACTTGATTATCTGTACGAGTTCCGAGACCTAGGGCACTTAAATCTGCGTATTCGACAGCTACATCAAACTGCTCATTGAGTGAACCAGCTAGAGACAGCGTTAGTGACGTTTGAGCATTCAGGTGTGGGTCTTTGATCTGAACTTTAGCTGCCAAGCGATCTTTCAAGATACTTACTTCATCGAGCTGCACATTTTGATAGGTATAATCATCAAATAAAACATTATTGAGCCTACCATTGAGCGTATTGAGCGCATAAGAACCATCATTGAAAAAGCTCAATTTAAAATTTAGTTGCCCACTACAAGTACCCAATTCGGAAAAAGCCGCGAGTGGACCGAGGTTGAAATTTTGAAGCTGTAATAATGCTGTATCTGACTGAACTGCAGCTATTGTAAGTGCGTCTGCTTCTTGTTTGACACGAAGTGGGGCCAGCGCAAAATTTCCCAAATTGGTTTTCGCCTTTTGTACACTGAGTTGAAAATCATTAAGTGCGCCCCTGAACTTTGAGTTTTTGAGCTCAACATAAGCCAAATCTTTTATTGCATCAGGAATCTCGATGGCACTGAGCCCTTGTGGCAATTGTATATTTTCAAGATCTTGAAAGTCAAGATGCGCAAAATGTATTTGTTCAGAGAATCTTAATTTCTCAGATTCAAGCCTGAAATCTGGCAATTTGATCGTGGCTTGAAGAACCGATTGCTGACCAAAAACTAACTTGAACCGATCAATTGACAACCTTTTTAGCACATCTTTCACTTGACCTGAAAGGAATACGCGCTGATTCATACCCTTTAAATCCGGCACAAAATAACTGAGGTCTTTTAAGTTCAGTTGACTTTGTTGGAGCGCAACATCGAAGCGAACGAGGTCATCAAAGTACTCAAAATCTGAAAGTTGCTTTGTCCTGAGCGCTAATAAGGGGAAGTATATTTTGCTTTCTTTTGTTTTTAGTTGCAAATGCCTCAAAACAATACCTTTATCTGAAATATTCAACTGAGCAGCAAGGTGCTGTAAATTGAATCCTGATCTTTCTTTAAACCCTAAAGACCGAATCCATAACTCATGATTATCCCCTGCACTTTGAATTTGATCGGCCAATAAATGCAGGTTTTTTAATTCAATATGGTCGTAATCAACACCAAAATCAAGGGTGTCTTTTCGGAAATCATGAAAACTAAAGTTGATGTGTTGTAAGGCTAATTGATTCAGTTTTATTTCTAATGGACTGCTCTTTTTCTGAACAGGTTTGTCACTTCCAAAATAATCAACTAAAAACTGAAAATTATAGGCCCCATTTTTCGCAGACCTATTTAAATTTATAGTTCCGTTGTTAATGCCTATTTCCTTGATTAACAACTGCTTATTTATCAATTTTATTTTATCTAAATCGACGTAAAGATGTGCTAAATCAAGTAGGGTTTTTCCCTCCAGGTCTTCTATAAATATATTCTTTAAATCAATATGTTTAAACAACACAATATCAACCTTTTCTATTGATATTTTTGTTTGTAATTCTTCTGAGAGGTAGGTGGTGGCTTTTTCGGCCAAATAACTCTGAATTTGCGAGTTTCGAATGGCAAAAACGAAGACAAAAACCAATAGCAAAAGCAGCTCGAAAAAAAGCGAGATGCACAGGCCCGTGATTTTAAGTACCTTTGTCATGTTTGTTACAAAATTAGCAATCTTTTGACAGCAAAAACCAAGATTATACTAGGCATAGAATCTTCCTGCGACGATACCTCAGCCGCGGTACTTGTCGGTGACCAAATTCGTGCCAATATTATTGCAGGTCAAGCTGTTCATGAACAATTTGGTGGAGTTGTTCCGGAACTTGCCAGCAGAGCACACCAAGAAAACATCATTCCTGTCGTAAACGCCGCTTTGAAAGAAGCCCAAATTTCACTCCAAGACCTCGACGCCATCGCATTTACCCAAGGCCCTGGACTCATGGGCTCGTTAACTGTCGGCACTAGCTTTGCAAAGGCATTAGCCCTTGCTTTAAAGATTCCGCTCGTAGGTGTGCATCACATGAAAGCTCATATTTTAGCACACCTCATCGACGACGCCTCAGACAACAAACCATCGTTTCCCTTTCTTTGTCTTACCGTTAGCGGTGGGCACACTCAAATTGTGCGCGTCAATGCGCCGTTAGACATGCAAGTGCTTGGTTCTACAATCGACGACGCCGCGGGCGAGGCCTTTGACAAGGCTGCCAAAATGCTCGGCCTACCTTACCCAGGTGGCCCCCTGATCGATCAACTTGCGCCACTCGGGAACCCGGCAGCATTTCAATTTGCCAAACCGCAAAT
>JBEDCS010000155.1:0-8898 GCA_041176605.1 Bacteroidota bacterium | reverse complement strand
GGTTAGTTCAATGAAGTTTAAAATTGAAATGAAAGAAAGTATCTATTCACTTGACCTGAGCCCGGCTTTGGTTTATACGAATGGAGACTACGAAGTCTATCAAGTCGTAGGAAACGAGCTTTTCATCTCAGATAATCATTACGACGGCTATTCTTATTGTTTTGAGAAGATGTAGGGGGTGAGGATTTTTTGAAATCCTTACTTTTGCGCCATGCAAGCCATCAACCCGAAATCTGCTTTAATTTTTATTCTCGTCACCATTTGCCTTGACTCTATTGGTTTAGGGATCATCATTCCATCGTTTCCAACCCTGATTTCTGAAACGGCTCATGTGCCACTAGGCAAAGCTTCGCAGTATTTTGGGTGGGTGATGGGTGCTTATGCCTTTATGCAGTTCGTGTTTTCACCTTTGATCGGAAATTTAAGTGATCGCTATGGCAGACGCCCTGTTTTACTGATTTCTGTCTTGGGCATGAGCTTGGATTACATGGTCATGTTTTATGCCCCCGATTTATTTTGGTTAGTGCTTGGCAGGGCAATTTCCGGAATTTTTGGCGCCAGTTTCACCTCAGCATCTGCTTATATTGCCGATATTTCTACTCCTGAAAACAGAGCTCAAAATTTTGGCATGATTGGTGCCGCTTTTGGAATCGGCTTTGTCATCGGCCCAGCAATCGGCGGCCTTCTTTCTGACTTCGGATCCAGAACTCCATTTTTGGTTGCAGCGTTCTTTTCCATGGCGAACTTTATCTACGGTTATTTTGTGCTCAGTGAATCTTTGCCAGTTGAAAACCGTCGAAAATTTGAATGGAAACGCGCCAATCCTTTTGGTGCACTCCAGCAAATCAAGCGTTTTGAAAAATTGAAATACTTGTTTTTGGTCACTTTTTTAACCATCCTGACCACCATGTGTGTTCATTCTACCTGGAACTTCTATTCAATGGAGAAATTCGGTTGGACCACCAAAGAGGTGGGGATATCCTTGGCCGTAGTAGGGGTTTGTTTTGGCTTGGTGCAAGGAGCTTTTACGGGTAAAATTGTGGATGCCTTAGGTCAAAAAAATGCAGCAAAGGCTGGTCTTTTCCTTTCGATATTTGTACTCATTGGTTTGGGGCTCATCAATCAGGGATGGATGATGTATGCGATCATTTTACCCTATGCCTTTACCGGCATTGTGGATCCGGCGATCAGATCAATTGTCTCCGGGCAAGTTCAAAGCAATGAACAAGGCGAGCTTCAAGGCATCTTTACGAGTTTAATGAGCTTGGCTGAAATCATTGGCCCGCCGCTTTTTATGTGGTTTTACTACAATTTTAAATCCAGCGTACCCAATTCTAATTTAGGCTTAGGCACACCATTTTGGGTAGCGGCGTTTATCGGTTTACTCGCTTTCCTTCTGATTTCTTGGACGCTGAAGGGTTACAAGGAAGAAGTTGAAATAAAATAGGAGAACTTTAAATTCGCTTAATAAATATTGGGTTCTAAATAATTTATTCCGATTTTAGGCTAAACTAAAAAATTATTGATCATGAGAAATTTTTTCATTTTAGCTACAATGCTACTTATTTGTGGTTTTGTTAACGCACAGCGTATGTACGACGGTTCGGGAAGACCAATAGGAAGAGTCGATGCGGAGCGCTACTACGATGGTTCAGGAAGGCCAATTGGTCGTGTAGATGCCAACAGAGTTTACGACGGTTCCGGAAGACCTATTGGTAAGATTGACGGCGATAGAGTATATGATGGGTCAGGTAGACCCATGGGCAGAATTGACGGTGATCGTTTATATGACAGCTCAGGACGCCCAATGGGCAGAATTGATGGAGACAGAATTTATGACGGCTCTGGAAGACCAATTGGAAGAGCTGATGGCCTCAGAAGAATGCAGATCATCGTCTTTTTCTATTTCTTCATGTAGGAGACTTATCCTTTCATCTAATTAACAAAAAAAAAGCCCCAAGTCATTGGGGCTTTTTTTGTGGTGGGCAAAAGGTCTGAAATATCGAACTTGTTGTTTAGGGATATTTCAAATTTAATTACCGAAAATAAAGATGATCTTAAGCCTTTTTGAGTTCTTGAATTTCTATACTCAAGGTTGGAATGTCTTTCTGGATAATTCCCCAAATTAAAGCAGGTTCAATAGAGTCGTAAGCATGAGAAATGATATTTCGCAAGCCAATAATTTTCTTAGATGATGAAATATGGATGTCAGGTTGAAGTTCAGTGATTTTTCGGACCGCTTCTCCTATGATTTCAAGATCTCTTTCGACGGCTCTTTGCATGATGACATCGTTTGAGAATTGATTGAAGTCATTATTGAGTCTGTTCTTTATCGTTTCAATTTCAGTAATAATACTTTCGATATCAAGGATGTATTTGAGGACTTTATGCTGCATAGAGCTCAATTTTTGACTTTTCGATTTCTTCTTTTAAAACAGGATTTCTCAAGGAATTAACTGAAACTAAATCAATGGCTTTACCAGTTAATAACTCTAAAGATTCTAGTAAAGAAAAATAATTGTCTGCAAAGTCGAGTACGTCAATATCTTCAGAGAATTGGACAAGAAAATCGATGTCACTTTCAGCTGTCATGGTGTTTCGGGCCGCAGAGCCAAAAACAGCAATTGTTTTCACGTTATGTGTTACACAAAGCGTTGCTATTGCCTCCAACTTATTTGACAGTACTTCAATCATTTCGAATCAAATATAGTGAATAATTAATTGACTGTTACTTGCATAATAGTAGATAAATCCTGAGTAGTATTTGGCACAAAAAAAGCCCCAAGAACTTGAGGCTTTAAAGGAGTGGTCCCACACGGGCTCGAACCGTGGACCCACAGATTATGAGTCTGTTGCTCTAACCAACTGAGCTATAGGACCGGTTATCGAAACTTGAAAGGATGATAACAATGGCTGCAAATTTAATAAATTTTTAGTGTGCTTTTGAACGGCGCAGCGTAAATTCTGTGATTTCGGGATAAATTCCTACGCGCCCAGGAAAGCCAAGGTAGCCAAAACCGCGGTTGACATACAAAAATTGTTTACCTACCTGATACAAGCCTGCCCATTTCGGGTATACAAAAGAAACGGGGCTCCAGCGAATTCCAAAGCGCTCAATGCCGAACTGCATGCCATGTGTGTGGCCCGAGAGGGTGAGGTCGATGTCTGTGTGGATGACCTGCGCATCAAAGTGGCTTGGGTCATGGCTCATTAATAGCTTGAATCCTGGACCTGTTTTGGCCAGTGTTTCTTCAAGTTTGCCGCTTTGTCTGAACATTGAACGGCCCCAATTTTCAACGCCGAGTAGCCAGAAACCTTTTTCGAGTTCGACTGCATCATTGAGTAATGGTTTCCAATTGACTAGCTCGTGCATTCGGATAAGCTCTTGTAGGTTGGCAGCTTTCTCGTGGTCGTAGTCCCAGGAGATGTAGTCGCCGTAGTCGTGATTTCCTAAAATGCTGTATTTGCCTTTTTTGACTTCAATTTGAGAGAAAAGCGCTTCCCAGCCTCTGAATTCATCAGCTTTGTTATTGACGAGGTCACCGGTAAATAGAAAGTAGTCTGCATTTCTTGAATTGATCAGGTCAATGGCTTTTTGAACCTTGTGAGTTTGCCCGTAAAAACTACCAATGTGCACATCAGAAATTTGTAAAATCTTGGCGCCATCCATGGCTTCAGGCAGGTGTTCAAAAGTGAGTTCAACGGTTCTTACTTTCCAACGCCAACGCCCATAAAAAATTCCGTAAAGGATGGCTACAAAGTGCAAGCCAGCCAAACAAAAGCCTATATTTCGAGCAAGCTCATATTGGAAGGATAGAAAGAAGAGGCCAGGGATGAGGTAAACAATGGCGGGTAAGGCGAGAGCAACAAACAAACCGAAAATAGAAAATCCAAGGCGGTAATTGCTGCGCATTTTGACATTACGAAAGCCCCAAATAAACAGACCAATGCTTCCTAAAATGGCACCGAGGTGCAAAAAGCCAAAGGAGGCAAGATATACATTAGGAATACTCCAGATGGCCAGTAAAAAAATCCATTCGGAGACAACAAGAAGGAGTAAAAAAAGGAGAAAGAGCATAGTTGGGTTACATCCAAGAACCGCCTACAGCAATAATGTTGGGTTGGGCGAGGTATTCTGGGTAAGTGTCTTCGGTGATACCTCCTGTAGGGCAAAATTTGATGTTGGGAAATACTTGCCCATATGCTTTGAGCGCATTTAAACCGCCAAAGAGGTTGGCTGGGAAGAATTTGAAAGTATCCCAACCTAATTGAATGCCCTCGATGATTTCGCTCGGGGTGGCAACACCCGGAATGAAGGCAATCTTACTTTTTTCAAAATGTGGCGCCAAGGTGGCATTGAGGCCAGGGCTAACCATGAAATCAACGCCGAGTTCAATCGCTTTTTCAATTTGCTCCACTTTGACGACCGTTCCCATGCCAATGGCACAGCGGTCACCGTAAAGTTTTTTAGCCAAGGCAATGCAGTCATAGGCCACAGGCGTTCGAAGTGTAATTTCAATGCAGAAAATGCCACGTGCCATGAGCGCCTCCATTTTTGGAACCACTTCATCGGTGTGCTGAAAAGTTACTACGGGAATGGTAGGATGTTGTGCTAAGACAGCTCGGATATTATTTTGTAGCATATTGTCCATTTGAAACAAAGGTCGTGATTTTTAGATTATGGCAACACAAACCACTGTTTTTCTTCGGTATCTTGTTGCATTTGCTCATAAATAGCAGCGATTCTTGGGCTCAGTTGACCATCTGGGCAAAAATTCAAAATATTCAAGGTGCGCTCTTGGAGTTGCCCTTTGGGTTGGATTTTTTCTGAAAGTTGCTCAATTTGCTTGATTGCTTTGTCGTATTTAGCCTTGCGCGCTTTTTCAAATTTTTCTTCAAGCGCTTCAATTTGCTTGTGCAAGCGTGTCAATTCGGCTTCAACCATGCGTTGTTCTTGTGGTAATTCTTCAGCCGCAATTTTTTGAAAAGAGGCCTTGTATTCACGCCAAAATTCATTCAGCTGACTATAATTCGGTGCGTGATCGCCTACTTGTTTGAGGTAGCGTTCTTTGAGCGTTGCTTTGTCTGAAAGAAAATCTTGCTTTTCAAAACCCAAGTTTTGGATGACTTCAATATCTTTTCCTTGAAGTAAGATACCACCTGCACGGTTGATGGTCAAAGGAAAAGGAAGGTCAAGGCAATCAAATGCCATGGGCAGTTGTAGCCAGTAGGTAATTTCACTAGGCCCGCCAACATAGGCTAAATTGGGTAAAATCCATTCTTGATAAATGGGCCTGAGTACCACATTTGGTGAAAGTTGCGCGCTGTTTTCTTTATGGAATGGAAACTGTATAGGTTTCTCTATCCTTTCTCTTTTCTCAGTGTCGAGTAAAAAAAGATTCGATGCTTTACTTTCAATCGGGGTGTTGAGGCCTTGTTCTTGAAGTGCTTTGGATTGCTTGTCGACGGCATGATGGATGTCGGTGGTGTACAAATCTTTTTCCCAAATTGGCCAAGCCGATTCTTTGAGAGCTGGTTGGTCAGCATCGATAACGATCAAGCCATAAGCTTGAAAAAGTGCATTTACCAATTCAAAGAAGCCGCGCCCGTAGTTCGGGTTTTTTAATAGAGCCAACAACTGATGAATCTCGCTATCGGGATGATTTTGAAATTTCTCGCTCAATTGCGTTAATAAAGGGGCGAGTTCATCCGTTTGAAAGCGGCCCACTGCTCCTTTTTGAGTGCTTTCCCAGGTCCATTTTTGACCAAAAAGTAAAAAACTCTTGATTTCCTCGAAGTCGTGGTCTTCTGAGGCCATCCAGTAAACGGGTACGTAATTTTGCGCGGGAAATACTTGCTTTAGTTCTTCAGCCAATTTAATGACGTGCAAAATCTTGTAGATGAAATACAGGGGGCCAGTCATTAAGCAAAGCTGATGGCCGGTGGTCACTGTAAATGTATTTTCTAAAGAGAGCGCATTGAGATTTTGCACCACTTTGTCTGAGGTGTTTAGATCTTTATATTGCGCTTGCAAAGCAGCAACCAGCACCTTTCTGTTCTCCGAGGAAAAATGTTGTTTTTTGAGCAAGATCTGTTGCTCAAATAGAGCGTGGCGCTGCGCATCCATACTTACATATTTCTGCGGTATTGGCCACCAACTTCAAATAGCGCATTGGTAACCTGACCCAAAGAGGCCACCTTGCAGGTTTCCATTAATTCTGCAAAAATATTTTTGTTGCGAATAGCGGCATCTTGCACCTTGCGAATACCTGCCTCAGCTGCCTGTTGCTCAGCTTGGTGAAGGTTTTGCAACATGTTGATTTGATATTGCTTTTCGGCTTCAGTGGCGCGGATCACTTCTTTTGGTAAGATGGTTGGAGAACCTTTTGAGCTCAAGAAAGTATTGACACCAATGATCGGGAACTCACCAGTATGCTTCAGCATTTCGTAATGCAAAGATTCTTCCTGAATTTTAGAGCGCTGATACATGGTCTCCATGGCACCTAAAACACCTCCGCGTTCGGTGATGCGGTCAAATTCGGTAAGTACGGCTTCTTCTACTAAATGGGTAAGTTCTTCAATGATGAAAGAGCCTTGCAAAGGGTTTTCATTTTTAGCCAAACCTAATTCGCGGTTGATGATCAACTGAATGGCCATGGCCCTGCGCACAGATTCTTCTGTAGGCGTCGTGATGGCTTCGTCATAGGCGTTGGTATGCAACGAATTACAGTTGTCGTAGATCGCGTAAAGTGCTTGTAGGGTAGTGCGGATATCGTTGAAGTCGATTTCTTGGGCATGTAAGGAACGCCCTGACGTTTGAATGTGATACTTGAGCATTTGCGCTCGTGCATTTGCACCATATTTCTTTGCCAGTGCTTTTGCCCAAACACGGCGAGCTACACGGCCAATGACCGCATATTCTGGGTCAATGCCATTCGAGAAAAAGAAGGAAAGGTTTGGACCAAATTCATTGATGTCCATACCGCGGCTGAGGTAATATTCAACGTAAGTAAAGCCGTTGGCTAAGGTAAAGGCCAATTGGGTGATAGGGTTGGCACCTGCTTCGGCTATGTGGTATCCGGAAATAGAAACTGAATAGAAATTGCGCACGCTGTTGGTAATGAAATACTCTTGAACGTCACCCATGAGGCGTAATGCAAATTCTGTAGAGAAGATACAGGTGTTTTGTGCTTGGTCTTCTTTTAAGATATCGGCTTGAACGGTTCCCCTAACTTGCTTGAGCGTATCGGCTTTGATTTGTGCATACACTTCTGCTGGCAAAACTTGATCACCGGTGACACCTAATAGCATGAGGCCAAGGCCGTCGTTGCCTTCAGGTAGTTCGCCTTGGTAGGCCGGGCGCGGCGTGCCTTTTTCTTTGTAAATGGCAGCAATTTTAGCTTCAATTTCTGCCTCTAGACCATTGGCCTTGATGTGTTTTTCGCAATTTTGGTCAATGGCGGCATTCATGAAATAAGCCAAGAGCATAGGTGCTGGCCCGTTAATAGTCATCGAAACAGACGTTGCAGCATGGCTGAGGTCAAAACCTGAATAAAGTTTTTTGGCGTCGTCAAGGCAGCAAATAGAGACCCCTGAGTTTCCGATTTTTCCATAGATATCTGGGCGTAAATCAGGGTCGTTACCATAAAGTGTAACGGAGTCAAAAGCTGTAGACAAGCGCTTGGCAGGCATGCCTAATGAGACATAATGGAAGCGTTTGTTGGTTCTTTCTGGGCCGCCTTCTCCTGCAAACATGCGCGTAGGGTCTTCGCCTTCTCGTTTGAAAGGGAAGAGCCCCGAAGTGTAAGGAAATTCACCCGGTACATTTTCTTGGAGTACCCAATGGAGGATGTCACCCCAACTGCGGTAGTTAGGCGTGGCAACTTTAGGGATTTGAAGGTGTGACAGCGATTCAGTATGTGTTTGAATGCTCAAAACCTTATCTCTGACCTTGAATTGGTATTCAGGGTTTTTGAAGGCTTGTTTTTTGGCATCCCAATTTTGAATGATTTCCCAATTCTTAGGGTCAAAGTTCAATTTCTCCTTTTCAAACGCTTCTTGTAAAGATTTGATCAAGCGGTCTTTGTCTTCTATCTGAGAAACACTGAGTGCGTCTATAGACAGCTGGTAGCCGTAGAGCTTTTCAGCTACTTGTACTTGTTGATGAACCCATTTGTCGTAGGCGCGGTTGTTCTCTGAAATTTCAGAAAGGTAGCGGGTTCTTTCTGGCGGGATTACAAAAATCTTTTCAGACATCTCGCGGGTGATTTCAAAAGTAGAAACCAAATTGCTCTTCGTTTTTGTAACGACCTTATCCATGAGTACTTTGTACAAAGTATTCATGCCAGGGTCATTGAACTGCGACGCTATAGTGCCATAAACCGGCATGTCGTCTACGGGTGCATCCCAGAGGTTGTGGTTGCGTTGGTATTGCTTGCGGACATCGCGCAGGGCGTCAAGCGCACCACGTTTGTCAAATTTATTGAGGGCTATGACGTCAGCGAAGTCTAGCATATCAATTTTTTCAAGCTGCGTTGCAGCACCGTATTCTGGTGTCATGACATACAACGATACATCTGAATGATCTAGAATTTCGGTGTCTGATTGCCCAATACCTGATGTTTCTAAGATGATGAGGTCGTAGGAAGCGGCTTTTAAAATAGAGATGGCTTCTGCCACGTGTTTAGACAACGCCAAGTTTGATTGGCGCGTTGCCAAAGAGCGCATGTAAACCCTTGGATTTTTGATAGAGTTCATGCGGATGCGGTCCCCGAGGTGGGCACCGCCTGTTTTTCTTTTAGAGGGGTCGACTGAAACGACGGCAATTTCTTTTTCGGGGAAGTCGATCAAAAAACGACGCACCAATTCATCGACTAAAGATGATTTTCCGGCGCCGCC
>JBEDCS010000154.1:0-4603 GCA_041176605.1 Bacteroidota bacterium | reverse complement strand
GAAGCAGGACGTCAAGTAGCAATGCAAGTTGCTGCCATGGCACCTATCGCTATCAACAAAGACGGTGTAGATGAGCGCACAATCGAGCGTGAAATCGAAATTGGTAAAGAATTAGCTATCCAAGAAGGCAAGCCAGCAGATATGGCTGAGAAAATTGCTATGGGTCGCTTGAACAAATTCTTCCAAGAAAACACACTCTTGAGTCAAGCATTTGTTCGCGACAACAAAATGTCTGTAGAACAATTCTTAAACAGCACGGCTGCTGGCTTAACTGTTTCTGAATTCCAACGTTTCTCATTGAGCTAGTCTCATTTGAATTATAAAAAAAAGCTATCGAAATCGGTAGCTTTTTTTTTACCCCTGTTATTCTAAACTCGAATCATATTATATTTGTCAAGCATATGAAATACAAACGCATACTTCTCAAACTCTCTGGTGAATCCTTGATGGGTAATAAACAATTTGGTATTGACAACCAACGCCTCAGTGCCTACGCGAGTCAAATCAAAGAAATTCATCACCAAGGCGTAGAAATTGCAATTGTTATTGGCGGAGGTAATATCTTCCGTGGCGTTCAGGCCGAAGAAGGTGGCATGGATCGCACCCACGGTGACTACATGGGTATGCTTGCAACCATGATCAACTCCATGGCCTTACAAGCTGCACTTGAAAGCGCTGGCATCAGCACGCGTTTGCAGTCAGCCATTGAAATGAAAGAAATTGCTGAGCCTTTTGTGCGTCGCAGGGCTGTGCGTCACCTTGAAAAAGGTCGTGTTGTTATCTTCGGTGCCGGAACCGGAAACCCATTCTTTACCACAGACTCCGCGGCTTCACTCAGAGCCATTGAAATCAATGCAGATGTGATTTTAAAAGGGACACGTGTAGATGGCATTTACACCGCAGATCCTTTCAAAGATCCTAACGCAACCAAATTTGACCACATCACCTTTGATGAAGTCTATGCCCGTGGCCTCAATGTCATGGACATGACTGCCTTCACACTTTGTAAAGAAAATAATTTACCAATCATCGTTTTTGACATGGATACGCCAGGCAACTTATTGCAACTCATGGAGGGTAAAAATGTCGGAACCCTAGTTAGTGCCTCATGACCGAAGAACTTTCCATGATTTATGACGAATTCAAGGAATCCAATCAAAAAACCTTGAATCACCTAGAAAACGAACTCAGTAAAGTCCGTGCAGGAAAAGCAAGCCCCGCCATGCTCAACGGAGTTATGATCGAATACTACGGCTCCATGACGCCCTTGCAGCAAGTCGCAAATGTCAACACGACTGACGCACGCACGATCATTGTTCAACCTTGGGAAAAACCATTGCTCAATGATATCGCACGCGGGATCATCAATGCCAATTTGGGCCTCAACCCACAAAACAACGGAGAACAACTCATCATTTCAGTACCACCTCTTACCGAAGAGCGACGTCGAGACCTCGTAAAAAAAGCCAAAGGAGAGGCAGAACAAGCCAAAGTTGGTGTCAGAAATAACCGCAAAGATGCCCTTGACATGATCAAAGACCTCAAAAATGAAGGTTTATCTGAAGATATGGTGAAAGTAGCCGAAGAAGAAGTGCAAAAGATTACCAATAGCTACATTAAGAAGGTAGATGAATTGGTTGAACTCAAAGAAAAAGATATCATGACTATCTAAGTAGTTGCATGACGCTTTCTTTGGTCGCATTTTCCATCAACACTAATCCTTTATTGTTCAATACCAAGAGCGGTATTTTCTTTTCAAGACATAAGTCAATGTCATGACTTGAAAATATAGCTGTCCTACTTTCTCGATTATTTACCCATTCTTCTAATTGTTCTAATAGCAATTCCCGATTGAAATAATCCAAAAAAGATGCAGGTTCATCGAGTATCATGAATGGTGTATCTTGTACCATTGCGCGCGCCAAACTACCTAATTGACGCTCGCCATCGCTGAGTTGAAGCGTAGGTTTTTGTGCAAATGCCGTGAGTTTCAAGCGCTCTAAAATTTCTGTAATTTTCTTGTGGTCCTGAGGCTGTAAACGGCCCAATGCCCCCAGATAAGGCAAGCGACCCAATGCAACATATTCTTGTAGCGTAAGCGCATCTATCCCTTCAAACATACTGGCAACATAAGCAATGTGCTTTGCTCTTAGTTCATGATTTTTAATCAGTGTACTGATTGAATGCGCGCCCAACATGATTTGGCCATTCAGCAGTGGCAACTGCCCAATCATAGTTTTTAAAAGCGTTGATTTACCAGATCCATTTCTTCCAATGAGGGCATAAACCCTTCCAGATTCTAATTCTAAATCAGCAATTTCGAGGAGTACTTGTGCATACCCAACTTGAACATTTTTGAAACTGATCATTGGCGACGCAGCATTAAATAAGCAACATATGGCGCACCAAGTACAGCGGTGAGCACATTTACTGGCAAACTTAACCAAGGGTCAAGTAAGAGAATGACAATATCTACAACTATTAAGAAAAGTGCACCCATTAAAACAGAAAACAAGATGAGTGGTAAATGATCTTGGGTTTTGAGTATGGCGCGGGCTAAATTTGGTATGGCTAAACCCACAAAAGCAATGGGGCCGCAATAAGCCGTGATGCTACCTGCCAATAATGCCGTTAGGAGCAAAATGAAAAAGCGTACCAAATTGACTTTAATGCCCAATTGGCGCGCTTGAGATTCACCAATGACCAATGCATTGAGTGCTTTGACCAACAAAAGACTTCCTGAAATCCCAACAATTACCAAAGTACTGAGCCATGGTACTTGAACCGCACTTAGTTGCTGCAAAGAACCCATGTTCCAAATAAACAATTGCTTGACTTGCTCTGGTGCAGCAAAAGTTTGCAAAACAGATTCGATGGCACCTGTAAAGCTTGCAAACATGAGGCCAATGACCAGCAAGGATTGCACATTGCGCACCTTTGTGGAAATCAAGAACATCAGACCTGCGGCCAAAAAAGCACCTAACATGGCAGCCCCGACATAACTCAACTGATTCATGAGCCAAGGGTTCGCACCTAATATTACAATAGCAATCAATAAACTTGCTCCTGAATTGACACCTAAAACATATGGGCCCGCCATTGGGTTTTGAAATACATTTTGCATGAGCAAACCACTTAAGGCCAATCCTGAGCCGGCTAACAGCGCACTGCATAAACGAGGGACATGAAATTCCCAAAATACCAATGAGTGATTGGTTTGCCATTGATTTTGAAAAACAAACAAATGCAAATAGCTCAGCACCAGAAGGCAAATGAAGGTCAAGGATATTTTCGCTGTGGAAGTGTGCATTATTTTAACAAAGTATAAAAATGCATCTTTTTCTGACGATTTTGAGCAATTTGAATGTAATCAGACAATACCCAATCAGGACGAACAACGGCTAGCTCCCAATATTTATTGGTGCTAGAGGCTGTATAACAGTAAATTGGCTTTTTGAAAAATGGATACATCCGGGCCTTTGGATTGATTTGTAGTAGGGCTTCCTTTGAGGCCTGACAAGGATTCAGCCAAAGGTTAATGACGGCAGCTTTCAGAAGTACTGAAGCTAAACTTTTAAAACAACTACCATTTCCGGGCTCTTCCGAGAAAACATAAGCAATACCTGCATCTTTATACAGTTTGGCTTCAAAACTATCTCCGGCAGGTGCAATCCATTGATCGCCATATAAATTCCCGCTAATTGCTATTGGCAATTGATTGGAACGATTGTTTTTTAAAGCCTGTGATTTCAGCAGGTTGTAATGGGAAACTACCTGTTTGTGTAAGCGCTGGGCTTCCTTGAATTTTCCGGTAAGTGCGCCAAACAATAGGATCCACTCTGCCCTGGCCAAGGGGGTCTGCTCCCTCCACTCATAATTGGCAATACGCATCATACCCGTTGATTTGAGTCGTTTGAGATTTTGATCTTCGAATCCAAATCCGCTATAGACAACTACCTGGGCATTACTTTGAAGTATTTTTTCTGCATCAATCATGGCAGATTCCATCCTCAAATCGGTCAGTTTTTTTTCCTGGATCCTCTTTTTGAGGATGTGATCAAATAAAAATTTCTGATCTGGAATCGCACACAAACTTTGATGTTGTTGCAAGGCGGTTAGCATCCCTACATGAGTAGTGCTCAAGACAGCAATGCGCTCATAAGGTTTGTCGATGTGTAAAGTTTGTACGAGCCTTGGCTGATCGGGATTTTGTATGGCGATGTCAAAGCCGTTTTTATTGGGCCAAATTTTAAGGTATTGGCTATATTGACAAGCATTCGGAGCGCTTACAAAAGTTTTGTGCTGCTGGTTTTGACAAGCAGTCAAGATAAGCAGCGCTAACAAAAACAGACTTCTAGTAAGATTCTGAAGCATTCGGAAAATCACCAGATTGCACATCGTTTTTGTAGTCTTGGAAAGCCTTGAGCATGTGCGCATGTAAATTATTGTATTTACGCAAAAAACGAGGATTGAATTCGTTGTTGATACCGAGCATATCGTGGATCACTAGCACTTGACCATCAACACCATTTCCTGCACCGATTCCGATAACAGGAATAGAAATCATTTGAGCAACTTTGGCTGCCAAGGCTGCTGGAATTTT
>JBEDCS010000153.1:0-6516 GCA_041176605.1 Bacteroidota bacterium | reverse complement strand
ACAACTACTTTGGGCTTGTCGGTAACAACGCTTTCGTTTTCGTATTCAAAAGTTGAATAGTAGTAAGGGGTTTGCGCTTCAAACTCAGCTGCGCAGGTGTCAACTAATTTGTATACGCGATTGATGCCGAGTTCTTTGCGCTTGTTTGCAACTTCAGATTCTAGGCAGCGCAATAAATGGGCAATTTGACGGTCAGCGTAACCTTTTTGTTTGGCTTCAAAAAATAAATCTTCTGGAAGATTTTCTAAATGAAATTTTTCGATTTTGCGCTCAAGCTTAATGAGGTCTTCAATTTGCTTGAGGAACCAAATGTCGATTTTAGTTTTTTCTACAATCGTTTTGAATGGAATGCCGAGTTTTATGGCATCGTAAATATGGAACAAACGGTTCCAACTTGCAAACTCTAAAGAGTGTAAGATTTCATTTTGATTGGTGAGTTCTTTGCCGTCTGCCCCCAAACCATTGCGGTTGATCTCAAGAGACTGACAAGCTTTTTGTAGTGCTTCTTGGAAACTACGGCCAATCCCCATGACCTCACCAACTGACTTCATTTGAAGGCCTAACTGACGATTGGTGCCCGGGAATTTATTGAAGTTCCAACGTGGAATTTTGACAATGACGTAGTCAAGGGTTGGTTCAAAAAGTGCAGAGGTTGTTTTGGTGATTTGGTTGCTGAGCTCATTGAGGTGATAACCAATGGCCAATTTTGAAGCAATTTTAGCGATGGGGTAACCCGTAGCTTTTGAAGCAAGTGCAGATGATCGGGAAACGCGCGGATTGATTTCAATGGCGATGATGTTTTCTTGATCGTCGGGTGAAACTGCAAACTGTACGTTACAGCCACCTGCGAAATTACCGATAGAACGCATCATGTTGATGGCCATATCGCGCATTTTCTGGAAGGTGGTGTCAGAAAGGGTCATGGCCGGAGCAACGGTAATGGAGTCTCCGGTGTGAATCCCCATGGGATCGAAGTTTTCGATGGAACAGATGATCACGACGTTGTCGTTGGCATCGCGCAAGAGTTCTAGTTCGTATTCTTTCCAGCCCAACAAAGCTTTGTCAATCATGACTTCATGGATTGGAGACAATTGCAAACCGCGCTCTAGTAAGTTGTCAAATTCTTTTGGCTCGTGTAAGATGCTCGCGCCTGAACCACCCAACGTATAAGAAGGGCGGATACAAAGTGGAAAACCAAATTCTTGGGCAATTTCTTTGCCTTCAAGAAAAGACTTTGCTGTTTTTTGTGGTGCCATCGGGACACCGATTTTGAGCATAAGCTCGCGAAAAGCCTCGCGGTTTTCTGTGATTTCAATAGCGTTGATGTCTACACCTATGATACGCACACCGTGTTCTTCCCAAATGCCCATTTCGTCGCACTGAATGCAAAGATTGAGCGCAGTTTGCCCACCCATTGTTGGCAAAACCGCATCAATTTGGTGCTTTTCAAGGATTTTGACAATGCTTTCTGGTTCTAATGGCTGAAGATAGACGTTGTCAGCAACTACTTTGTCGGTCATGATGGTGGCCGGATTAGAGTTGATGAGCGTGACTTCTATTCCTTCTTCGCGCAGCGAACGGGCTGCTTGAGAACCTGAGTAGTCAAATTCACAGGCTTGACCGATAACAATAGGACCACTACCAATTATGAGGACGGATTTGATCGACTGATCTTTAGGCATAAGGGCTTCAATTTACTAGTTTCTTTGAGCGAAACCTTCGCTGCAAATTGAGCACAAATTTAAGTTAAATTCAGTCGGTAGCGGCATGTATTACCGATTGTTTTTTAACAAAATGAAGGCAAAATGTTAATTAAAGGGTAATTAAGCGCAATGACGCGAGATAAATTGTAGTGCCAACAGATTAAAGGTTTCGGCCTTTTCAAAATTGACAACATGCCCACATTGTGGAACAACACTCAATTCTGAAGCGTGATCTTGGTCTACAAGGATGCGAACAGGATTCAGAAACATGTGGTCTTGCTCACCCATCACGTACAAAGTAGGTATTGTCTCTGGCTTGGAATTGATGTTGGTGAGATAAGCGGTGAGGCGGGCTGTTAATTTAAACCAGCGTTGAAATTCTTTATCAACTACTTTTTTGGCTTCGTTTACAAATAAAGACCTCGATTCTTTGTGATTAGCACGTGGCATCATGATGCGCGCCATGAGTTTGTACAAAGACATTTGGGGTAAAAAACTGTAAAGCATACGCCCCATACGCAAAATGAAACGAGACCTCACATTTAGTTTGGTCACTGCACCGGCGAACACCATACTTTTAACGAGATCAGGGCGCTGGGCACGCAAGGCTTTGATAACAATAGAACCCAAGGATACACCGACAAAGTGTGCCTTGTCTATTTGTTTTTGATCGAGTAATTCAATCACATCTTTGGCAATCAATTCAAAAGAGTATTTATTGCTTGCCGTTAATTTCTGACTCTTGCCGTGTCCGCGTAAATCTAGTACAAGCACATTGTGTTTTTCGCAAAAATCTTTGAGCTGTTTGTGCCAAATAGAAGAACTCCCTCCAGCCCCATGTACAAAAACCACCCATTCGTTAGAGCTGCGATGCAAAAAGGACTTAGAATAAAGCATGAGCAAATATAACAAAAAAAGGGCTGCCAAAAGACAGCCCTTTTTATAAGTTATAGAAGTACTTATTTGTCTTTTACTTCTTCGAAGTCTACATCTGTTACTTCGTCTTGCGGAGATCCAGCGCCTGCATCAGCACCTGGCTCAGCTGAACCACCTTGCGCATTAGCAGCGTTGTACATCTCTTGAGAAGCAGCACCGAAAACCTCATTGAGCTTATCCATTGCTGGCTGAAGATTGGCCATATTTTTGGCTTCAAATTCATTTTTAAGTGCTGTCAAAGCATCTTCGATTGGTTGCTTTTTATCGGCTGGAATTTTGCCTCCGTATTCTTTGAGCTGACGCTCTGTTTGGAAGATCAAGGAATCAGCTTTATTGATCAACTCTGCTTCTTCACGACGCTTGTTGTCGGCATCTGCGTTAGCTTCTGCCTCTGCTTTCATGCGTTGGATTTCTTCATCAGACAAACCACTTGATGCTTCAATCTTGATAGATTGTTGTTTGCCTGTTCCTTTGTCTTTGGCAGAAATATTCATGATGCCGTTGGCGTCGATATCGAAAGTAACTTCGATTTGCGGAACACCTCTTTGCGCTGGCGGAATATCAGACAACTGAAAACGACCTAGCGTTTTGTTGTCAGTTGCCATCGCACGCTCACCTTGAAGTACATGAATGTCTACAGAAGGTTGATTATCTGAAGCTGTTGAGAATACTTCTGACTTTTTGGTTGGAATGGTCGTATTGGCATCGATGAGTTTTGTGAAGACACCACCCATTGTTTCGATTCCTAATGAAAGTGGAATGACATCTAAAAGCAAGACATCTTTCACTTCACCTGTAAGCACACCACCTTGAATGGCTGCACCCACAGCAACTACTTCATCCGGGTTTACACCTTTAGATGGGGCTTTTCCAAAAAAGCGTTCAACTGCTTCTTGAATGACTGGAATACGAGTGGATCCTCCTACTAGAATAACTTCATCGATATCGCTTGGTTGAAGACCTGCATTTGAAAGTGCAGAACGACAAGGTGCAATTGTACGCTCAACGATACTAGAAATAAGTTGCTCGAATTTAGAACGCTGTAAGCTTCTAACCAAGTGCTTAGGAATACCATTTACTGGCATGATGTAAGGCAAATTGATTTCAGAAGCTGTAGTTGAAGACAATTCAATTTTTGCTTTCTCAGCAGCTTCTTTCAAGCGTTGGAGTGCCATAGGATCTTGGCGAAGATCTAGACCTTCTTCTGCTTTGAATTCTTCAGCCAACCAATTGATGATTGCATCATCGACGTCGTCACCACCTAAGTGCGTGTCACCGTCTGTGGCCAATACTTCAAATACGCCGTCACCTAACTCTAGGACAGAGACATCATGGGTTCCGCCACCGAAGTCAAAAACGACGATTTTTTGATCAATGCCTTTTTTGTCAAGGCCATAAGCCAAAGCCGCAGCAGTTGGCTCATTGATAATTCTTTTGATTGTGAGGCCAGCGATTTCTCCGGCCTCTTTAGTAGCCTGACGCTGTGCATCATTGAAATATGCAGGAACAGTAACAACCGCCTCCGTTACTTCTTGACCAAGGTAATCTTCTGCAGTTTTCTTCATTTTTTGAAGAATCATGGCAGAGATTTCTTGTGCAGTGTATAAGCGGTCGTCGATTTTGACGCGCGGCGTGTTATTTTCACCTTTTACTACTTCATAAGGTACACGAGCTACTTCTTTTGATGACTCATCAAAACTAGTGCCCATAAAACGCTTGATAGAATAGATGGTTTTTGTAGGATTCGTGATGGCTTGACGCTTTGCAGGATCACCTACTTTACGTTCTCCACCCTCAACAAATGCAACAACAGATGGCGTAGTGCGCTTGCCTTCAGAGTTGGCAATGACGACAGGCTCATTTCCTTCCATAACCGAAACACATGAATTTGTGGTTCCGAGGTCGATTCCGATAATTTTTCCCATTTTAAATTAATTTTTGATACCTGCATAAGTCAAGTATTATGCCATCTATAAAATCTAGTCTATTACTGACATTTTAAACAAAATCAACACACGTTAAATGCCTTTTTGTCAGTTTTGCTGACATTCGTAACAAATGTTACTTTCAGACTAAGTTCATTCATGTAACTTTGATGTATGATTTTTGGAAAAGGAAGCAAAATGTACAGCATTTCTAAGATGAAATGCCCGCAATGTCAAGAAGGACAATTTCTTGTATCGCATCCCTACGATTTGAAGCACCTTGGTGATGTTAGAACAAATTGTGAGGTCTGCGATTTAAAATACGAACGTGAACCTGGCTTTTATTATGGGGCCATGTATGTATCCTATGCATTAGGTGTAGCTCTATTTGTTACAATTTGGACTTCTTGCAACCTATGGTTCCCATGGTTATCCGCTTGGTGGCAAATTGGCCTTGTAGTGTTTTTCACTTTGATTCTCTCACCTTACCTTTTTGCGCTTTCAAAGATCATTTGGGCTAATTTATTCATTCCATATAATGCACATGCTAAAGTCAGAAAATAAGCTTCAGTTACTACAAGAGCACTTGGGATATATATTGGAGGAAGGACTGCTTGAAGAAATGGCGCAAGTTGCAAAAGTTCGCGAAACGGCAACTGATGAAATTGTAGTGAATGTTGGGGATCATCTTCAAATGATTCCTATTGTCATTGAAGGATCTATTAAAATTTCTAGAGAAAATGACAATGGCGAGGAACTACTGCTCTATTACATCGAAGGTGGTGACACCTGTGCTATGTCGTTACAATGTTGCACACGCAAAATAGATAGCCAAATCAAGGCCACTTCGATGGAACCATCTCTTTTATTAATGTTTCCAGCAGAATATATGGAACATTGGCTTGATCAATACAAGTCTTGGCGGCAATATATTCTAGATAGCTACCACACCCGGATGCTAGAATTAATGGAAAGCATTGATGCCATCGCATTTATGAACCTAGACCAGCGTCTATTAAAATACTTATTTGACCAAGCAAAAATATTAGGGAGTGTAGAAATCAACCTGACTCATCAAAAAGTGGCAGATGATTTACATTCTTCTCGAGTTGTCATTTCAAGGCTACTCAAGCAATTAGAGGTCAAAGGAGAAATCAAATTGCTCCGAAATAAAATTATCCTGAATAACTTTTAAACTTATTTAATAATAATTTGTTAACTTGGGGTCTATAAACCTAAAAAACAACTTATTATGAAAAAATCTTTACACTTACTGTATGCCATATTGGCATTGGTGGTTGGGTGGCAAGCCAATGCGCAGGGTCTCACCTGTGCAACTGCGCTTCCTGTTACACCAGGCACCTTTACGGCCAGTACGCTGATAGGCACACCATCAACGCCAGGTTTAAATGGCAATGGTGTTGCGCTCACAGCTGGCTGGTACGCATATACCCCGACAGCTAACGGTATCCTCAATATCAATTCATGTGGTGGAGGCTCTGATACACGTCTTTGGGTTTGGTCTGGCACTTGTGCTGCACTGACACCAGTGGCCAACAACGACGATTTTACGGGCTGTATCTCAACGGGAACAACAGCCTATGCATCAAAAATTGAAAACATCATCGTGACTACCGGGAATACCTATTATTTTGAATGGGACAACCAATGGGAAGCTACAGGTTTCACCTGGAACTTTACTTTTACTGCCCTCCCGATGAACAACGATGCAGGCATTACTTACGTAACCAACCGCTACACGCGTGTTCCGATTACGCAGGCAAGTTCAGGAATTCCGTTTGGCGCAACTGTTAACAACTTTAGTGGTTCATCACTTACAAACGTTGTCCTCACAACTGAAATATTTGAATTACCAAACACAACAACACCTGTCCAAACACTAACTAGCACGCCAGTTACTTTGGCAATTGGTGCATCTCAAGTGATTTCAT
>JBEDCS010000152.1:0-2751 GCA_041176605.1 Bacteroidota bacterium | reverse complement strand
TGTGTAATACCAACCTTTATTGGCAATAATGGCAACGATATTAGCCATTTGCAGTGGCGTGAGCTTAACTTCGCCTTGTCCAATAGAAATAGAACGAATGGTGGAGAATGCCCAAGTGTGGAGTCCGTACCATTTGTCGTAAAACTTAGAGTTAGGGATGAGACCGGCGCGTTGTCCGCTTACATCTGTATCAAAAACATCACCTAAACCAAAGCTCCGTATGTAGCGGTACCATTTATTGAGCCCATATTCTGCATCAGCAAAATTGTTTTTCTTGACCCCTTGCTGAATGATACGGCGCACCGCCATATAATAATAAGGATTACAAGAATATTGAATGGCTTCGGCAATGTTGCGCGCAGAGGGGTGGTTATGACAACCTACCAAACTTTTATCACAAGGGAAACCCGTATTTGCGGTTATGACTCCTTCTTGCATAGCAATCAAGCTCTGTACTAATTTAAAAATTGAACCAGGAGGATACTCCGCTTGTAAGGGTCTTGGAAAAAGTGGCAGATTGGGGTCAACAGCCAACTTTGGATAATTGCTACTGATATTGCGCTTTCCTACCAATAGGTTTGGATCATAGCTTGGTGCGGACACCATACTTAAAATTTCTCCGGTGGAAGGTTCAATGGCCACAATACAACCCTTTTTCTTTTGCATTAGTTGCTCGCCGTAGGCCTGAAGCACGACATCCATGCCCATTTTGAGGGGTTCAGCTTGTCTAGCGGTGGTGTCGTATTTGCCATCGGCATAAGATTCAATGGCATTGTTGAGCGCTGAAGTAACGATGTATTTGATGCCCTTTACGCCGCGCAATTCAGATTCGTAAAAGCGCTCAATACCTGCACGACCAATGTTGTTTCCGGGTTTGTAGAAATGGTCTTCATCGATTTCCTCACGGGTAACCTCCGATAAATAGCCTAAGATATTTGCCGCACTCTTGAATGGATAGTTTCTGGCACTTGTTGCTTCTTCATGAAACCCCTTGAAATTGGCAAGATGCGGTGCAATTTTAGACATTTCCTCTAGAGTCAGTTCTTTGAGAAAAGGATAGGCTCTTATTTTCTGATAGTTAGAGGTTCGTTTGCCGGTGATTTTATTGTAGTAGGTGCCTTCGCCTTCAACAATGTCTTTGAAACGCTGCTTTACTTCTTGGGTAGTCCAGCCGATGAGCTGCGCAAAAGCAGCGGTATCAAGGTTTTGAATGCTGTCCTCAACCATCATGAGATTGTAGTAGGTCTGGTTGGTTACAATTTTTTTACCGTTTCGGTCAAAGATAACGCCGCGTGGCGGAAAAATTTCTTTGCGTTTTTCGGCAATTTCTTGTGCCCGAAGTGTCCAGGTTTCGTCCAGGACTTGCATGTAAAAAAGACGAAAGAGGTAGATCCCAATAACGAGCACTATAAAACTTAGGATGACGTTACGTCTGGCGTCTAGGTTCATTTCTTCTGGTTGCGGTTCAATAGAAAACTCTGAACAAGCAGAGCAAGTAAGAAGGAGAGCCCACCACTAAGAATGGTCTTTTGGAGTATAAAGAAGAAGCGACTGAACTCAAAAATTTCAATAAGGAAGTACCAAAATGTATGCAAGCCAATCAGGATACCAAAAACTGTTGCAAACCACCGCGTACCCATATCATTTGCAGTAGGTTCTTTGAGTGGGTCATAGCCTTCGCGTGGACCGTATAATTTAAAAACTACTGGCCTTAAATAAGCCATCAGGACCAATGCAGAAGTATTGAGACCATAGGTATTTGAGAAAACGTCAATGATCAAACCCATTAAGAAAGCCAAACCCATAATTGGAATGACACCTAATTCAAACGGCAAAAGCATAATGAAGAGCGGTTGAATCATGAGATGAATACCAAAGCCAATGTTGAGCTGATTAAAAATCAGGGCTTGCAAGAAAGTCAGCACAAAAAAGCGGAGGATATGTTTAGTGACAACGTTCATTTTACTCTTCGTCTGCAGGTATTTGAGCCTCTAGTGCTTGTTGCTCATCGAGGTGTAGGTTTTTGATGATATATACGCGTTGCAAACTGCGGTAATCGGCAGAGAACAAGATCTCAACCTTCCACAAGGCTTGCCCCTCAATAGGTTCTGTGTAACTCACCTTTCCAACAGGCAAACCTTTCGGGAAAATACCAGAACCACCTCGAGTAACAACCTTAGACCATTTTTTGATGCGAAGATCGTTGTTGATACCGGTAATCATGCCGTAGCGCGGGTTGCGGCCGTCCCATTTGAGCAAACCTGGAAGGTCTGATTTTTTCATTTGGATACTGACATCGATATTGATGTCTTTGGTCAGGACGGTTTTGACTAAGCTGTAATGATCAGAGGCGTAGTGAATTACACCTACAACACCTTCATGACAAAAAACACCCATTCCTTTTTTGATGCCTTGTGCTTTGCCCACGTTGATGGTGAAATAGTTGTTTCGGCGAGTCACGCTCGAATTGATGACCTCTGCAGGAATGTAGGTGTATTGCTGCTCAAACAAGGTGTCATTGACTTTGTATTTACCTCGTGAGATTTGGTACATGAATTTGGGCTGTCTTTTTCGCCAATAAATGTTTTCCCACTGCAATTGTGAATTGTTCTTGCTGAGGCTGAAGTGCTTGGTGAGGTCGTGCTCCCATTCGAGTACTTGAATGGAGATATCGTTGGTAGTGGTGAGGTATTGATTGCGCGGAAAATTGAGGTAAGTAACATACCATGAAATCGCGAGAATCTGCAGCAG
>JBEDCS010000151.1:0-2703 GCA_041176605.1 Bacteroidota bacterium | reverse complement strand
ATGTTTGAACCAAATGCAATGACCACGCGGTTAGGACCTATTGGCGCCATTGGAAATTCTTGAGAAGTTGTTGTAAGTCGGTTTTGAGGTATTGAAGTGTTGGACGGAGGCTATCGTAATTTGGTCTGCAATTCAATAAAACTTCACCTCTGATGAAGTGCTGAACGGAGTCAGTTAGGTAGAATTGAAAGTTGGTGGCTACATTGCCTTTCAATTCAAAAAAAGTACCGTAAACATGTTTTTTTGGCGATATAACTTGTTCAAAATCAATTTTTTCAGCCATAATTTTGTGTTCATCTACTTTGTCGTTAGCGAAGTTGATAATTTCTGGTAGAGAATCTTTGCTCGGAATTTTTAAGTAATATAAAAAGAGGGTGCCATTGAGCGGCCCAAGGTCAATTTCTTGTACAGAATAGTTCTGTTTAGCCAGTTCAAACGATTTTGGTTGATATAAATCGGCTAAGTCAAATTGGTACGCTCCTGGGCTGATGTATTGGCGGTAGGTGTGTTCAGGAAATTCAGTTTTCAAATAAGTGCTTGGCTTAGGTACCGGTGGAGTTTCGGAGCAGGCCATGAGCATAAAAAGTACTCCGGTTGCGGTAAATAAGAGGCTAGTTAACTTCATGGATTACGACTTTTACCGATTTAACTCTTTTCTTGTCTGAAGATTCGACGATTAATTTCAAGGGCCCAACTACGACGTACTCGTTGTTTTTCAGAATGCGACCACCGACCTCGATGATAAGCCCGCCAAGTGTTTCTGCTTCACCTCTATGTGCCTCGATTGTTTGTTCGTGATCCTCACCAATAATTTTGAGCAAATCATTTAGGGAGGTTCGGCCTTCGAAAACAAAGGTGTTGTCATCTTGCTTGGTGTAATTGATTTGTGCGTCGTCAAATTCATCGGTGATATCGCCGACAATTTCTTCGAGGATGTCTTCTAGTGTGACAATACCGCTGGCTCCACCATATTCGTCTACGACAACAGCCATGTGCATTTTCATGTTGCGAAACTCCTGTAGAAGATCATTGATTTTCTTGTTTTCAGGAACAAAATAGGGTTTACGCAAAACTGATTTCCAATCAAAATCGGCATCCTTTTCAAGATGATTCAATAAATCTTTAATGTAGAGAATACCGATGATATTATCAGGACTATCAGAAAAAATGGGCATTCTTGAAAACCCAACATCAATAATTTTTTGAAGAACAACCTGAAAATTACTCTCTGCGTCGATATCTTCAACCTCCACACGAGGAGTCATAATTTCTGATGCTTCGGTTTTACCAAATTTCACAATTCCTTCCAAGATTTTGTGCTCTTCTTCGGAGCCATTTTCTTGTTTGGTAAGAGCCAAAGCTTGCTCCAATTCGTTCTGATCAAGGGTGGTGTTTTTTTGACCGAGTCTTTGAATGAAATTTGTTCCCCAAACTAATGCTGACTTGAGCCAAGATAGGGGTGGGAGCCTGTTTAAAAAATGCATCGGGTAAGACATCCAGGTGCTCACGGCAAGTGCATTTCGGTTGGCAAATATCTTTGGAATAACTTCCCCAAACAATAGTAAAACCAAGGTGATTCCGACAACTTCGATGAGTAATCTAAGGAATTCTTGCCCCTCTTTTACGGGATAAATGTCATTAAGTACAAAGGAGGAAAGGATGACGATCCCGACGTTAACGAAATTGTTAAAAATAAGAAGTGTAGCTAATAATTCTTGGGGTTTAGCCAGTAGTTTTAAGATCATTTTTGCACGGGCATTGCTCGTGTTTTTAATGGTCGCGTTGTCACTTGGTTTAAGAGAGAAAAACGCACTCTCGGAGCTCGAAGTAAGTGCGGAAAGCGCTAGTAAAACAAGGATTATAACTAAATAGATGAGTGTTGCATCGCTGAATCCGGCTTGGACGGTTTGAAACGATGCTTGAAGACTGGGAGGTTCTACTGCGTTTGTCATGACTTAAAATGGTAAATCATCTCCGGGCTCGCTGGCTAAGCCACTCATGGGGGCTGGAGGATTTGGCTTGCCTTCGTTTCCGTAGGAATGAGGTCGTTCTTGATTGTCTGGACGCGTCAAGATGGTGAGGTCATCGCCAACTACTTCAGTGGCGTAGCGCTGGTGCCCTTCTTTGTCGGTCCAAGATCTTTTCTTGAGCTTGCCTTCGACGTAAATTTTGGTTCCTTTGCGTAAGTATTTCTCTGCAACTTCGGCGAGGCCACGCCATAAAACGATGTCGTGCCAATCGGTATTTTCCTTCTTTTCTCCGGTTTGTTTGTCTGTGTAAATTTCAGATGTAGCCAAAGGAAAAGATGCCACTACTGCGCCGTTTTCAAGGCGACGCACATCTGGGTCTTTGCCCAAATTACCGATAAGAATTACTTTATTGACGCTTCCGTTCATATGATTTTTCAATCAATAATAGTTATTTTTTTCGAACTGGGCGTTTTTTTGTGGTTTTTGTGCCTTGGTTGGCGGCAATTTCCAAACATTCTTCAAGTGTTAAGATCTCGGGTTGCGCATCTTTAGGAAGTTTGTAGTTGTTTTTTCCAATTTTTAAGTAGGCACCGTAACGACCATTGAGCAATTGAACATCAGGGTTTTCTTCAAATGTTTTGATCAATGCTTTTGCGGCTTCTTCTTGCTTCAAGGTATCGAGCTCAACGGCGCGGCCGAGGTCCATAGAAAGTGGATCTTCGTCTTTCGGAAT
>JBEDCS010000150.1:0-27068 GCA_041176605.1 Bacteroidota bacterium | reverse complement strand
TGGGAGCATATCTACGACATTATTCAGCATGAGAAGCCTGTTGGCGTCATTGTGCAATTAGGTGGTCAAACAGCGCTCAAACTCGCTGAAAAACTGAGTCGCTACGGTATTCCAATTCTCGGAACCAGCTATGAAGCCCTTGACCTAGCTGAAGACCGCGGTCGCTTTTCTAAATTACTCGAGAAAAACAATGTGCCATTCCCGCAATACGGCGTTGTCGAAAGTGCAGAACAAGCTTTAGAACTTGCCGATGATCTCGGTTTTCCCCTACTGGTAAGACCATCGTACGTACTTGGTGGCCAAAAAATGAAAATTGTCATCAACAAGGAAGAGCTTGAGCACCATGTTGTGGATATCATTAACGAAATGGGAAGCAATCAAATCTTGCTCGATCACTTCTTGGGCGGGGCTATTGAAGCTGAGGCTGATGCCATTTGCGACGGTGAAAACGTCTACATCATTGGTATTATGCAGCACATAGAACCAGCCGGAATCCACTCCGGTGACTCCTACGCTGTATTGCCTCCCTACAATCTCGGTGATTTTGTCATGACGCAAATTGAAGACATCACTAAAAAGATTGCTATTGAACTCAAAACAGTTGGTTTGCTCAACATCCAATTTGCCATCAAAGACGACAAAGTATACGTCATAGAAGCCAATCCGCGCGCTTCACGTACGGTTCCTTTTATTGCAAAAGCTTATGACGAGCCTTACGTCAATTATGCAACTAAAGTCATGTTGGGCCACAACAAAGTCACTGATTTCAACTTCCAACCGCGCAAAGAAGGTTATGCGATCAAAATCCCGGTATTCTCCTACGAGAAGTTCCCGGACGTCAAAAAAGAACTCGGTCCAGAAATGAAGTCCACAGGTGAAGCCATTCGTTTCATCAAAGACCTCAAAGATCCTTTCTTTACTAAAGTTTACTCAGAAAGAAACATGCATTTATCGCGCTAAGTTTTAGCGCTGTTTCCTTTCAAAAGGGCGTTCAATTTATTATATTTGTTGGATGCACCAACTCGAAGACATCACAGCGCCAATTCAACAAGAATTGCTTGATTTTGAAATACATTTTCAAAATACAATGCACTCTGATGTTGCCCTCCTTGACAAAGTAACCAATTACATTGTCAAGCGCAAAGGCAAGCAAATGCGCCCTATGTTTGTTTTTCTGAGTGCCAAAATGCTCGGAGAAATAGGCCCTACAACCTTTGATGCTACCACACTTGTCGAGCTCCTGCATACAGCTACCCTTGTTCATGATGATGTCGTAGACGACGCCGCTGAACGCAGGGGTTTTTTCTCTGTTAATGCACTCTGGAAAAATAAAATAGCAGTACTTGTCGGTGACTACATGTTGTCAAGAATTCTATTGCTCTCTATCGAAAAGCGCAACCTAGATCTTTTAGAAATTGTAGCACGCGCCGTTCAAGAAATGTCAGAGGGCGAATTATTGCAAATTGAAAAAGCACGTCACCTCGACATCACCGAAGAAATCTACTACGAGGTTATTCGTAAAAAAACAGCATCGCTCATTGCAACTTGCTGTGAAGCGGGTGCGCTTAGCGTAGGTGCAGATGCTCAAAGGGCCAATATGCGTCGTTTTGGCGAACTCATAGGCCTAGCCTTTCAGGTCAAAGACGATATTTTCGATTACGGCACAGGTGAACAAATCGGCAAGCCAACCGGAATCGATATCCGTGAGCAAAAAATGACACTTCCGCTCATTTATGCCTTAAAAAATGCGTCTGCCGCCATTCAAAAAGAGCTGAAATATATTATTAAAAACAAATTTGACGACAGTAAAAGTGTACAGCGTGCCATCCAACTCGTATGGGAATCAGGTGGCGTACAATATGCACAAAAGCGAATGGAAGCGTTGGCACAAGAAGCCATTCAATTGTTAGATGCCTACCCCAACAACTCGGCTAAAACTTCGTTATTAGCTCTTGTAAATTATACCATGACGCGTGAAAAATAATACCATGAAATCAATTCTGCTCTTTTTACTTTGTTCCATGAGTCTCGTTTTAACGGGCTGTTCAGATCCTGAGACAACTCAAGTGGCTGCCCCTGCAAAAAAAGAAAAATTAGTAGACCTCAAAGACGGCCACTACACAGAATGGTATCCAGGTCGCAAACAAATCAAATATCAAGGCCAACTCAATAAAGCCGGAAACCGCGAGGGCAAATGGGATTTCTTTTCTGAATCTGGAAATCTTCAGTCTTTTACAATGTACGTTGACGGTAAGAAAGAAGGCCATTCTCTCGTTAAATATCCCAGTGGCAAGGTACATTATTACGGTTCCTATCAAAACGATCAAATGGTCGGAGAGTGGGTAAACTATGACGAAAAAGGCAATAAAACAATCAAAGCATACGGAAATCCACAATAAATGAGTAAAATACCACCGCATATCGTTGATCAAATTCTACAGACCGCCCGGATCGAGGAGGTCATAGGAGAATTTGTACAACTCAAGCGCGCTGGTTCAAACTTAAAGGGTTTAAGCCCTTTTACTGACGAGAAAACTCCGTCTTTTGTGGTTTCACCCGCCAAGCAAATCTTCAAGTGTTTCTCCACCGGAAAAGGTGGCAATGCGGCAAGTTTTCTCATGGAAAAAGAACATTTTTCATATCCTGAGGCTTTGCGATGGTTGGCCAAGCGTTATCAAATTGAAGTGCCAGAAGAACGAGAGGCTACTGCTGAAGAACTTGCGGCCCTCAATGAACGCGAAAGCTACCTCATCATTAATGAATTTGCCAAAAACACATTTTCCAATATGCTCCTCGAATCCGAAGAGGGAAAAGCCATTGGGCTATCTTATTTTGAGGAGCGCGGTTTTAGTCGTGCAACCATTGAAAAATTCCAGCTTGGTTATTGTCTAAATACCGGTGCAGCGTTCACACAATTAGCCCTAGAGAAAGGCTACAACAAAGAATACCTTGAGGCTATTGGCCTGAGTAAATCCAAAGAGGAACGCAGTTTTGACTTCTTCAAAGGAAGGGTCATGTTTCCTATTCATAGTATTTCCGGACGCGTGCTAGGTTTTGGTGGCCGAACCCTTTTATCCGATAAAAAAGTTGCCAAATATTTCAACTCTCCCGAGAGCATCATTTACAACAAAAGTGAAATCCTCTACGGTCTCTATTTTGCAAAAGGAGATGTCGTCAAATACGACGAATGTTTGCTCTGTGAAGGTTACACGGATGTCATTAGTATGCATCAGTCGGGTATGCAAAATGTTGTTTCTTCTTCCGGGACCTCCTTAACCAAAGAGCAGGTCAAATTGGTGAGCCGCTACACTAAAAACCTCACCATATTATATGACGGTGATGCTGCAGGTATCAAAGCCAGTTTCAGAGGAATTGACCTTATTTTGGAAGAAGGGATGAATGTCAAGGTGGTTTTATTTCCCGATGGTGAAGACCCAGATTCTTTTGCAAAAACGCGCAGCAGCGATGAATTGGCTGAATATATCAAAAACAACAAGCAAGATTTCATTTCATTTAAAGCGGGTGTGTTGCTCTCAGATGGCAATCACGACCCTATTTTAAGAGCAGGGCTCATCAAAGATATCGTGCACTCTGTTTCCCTGATTCCCGATCAAATCATGCGCTCTGTTTACGCTCAACAATTAGCCCAACAATTTGATATTTCTGAGGCCATTGTTCAGTCAGAATTATTGCAATTGCGCAAGCAAAGCATGAGTAAGCAGTTTCAAGATCCATCTTTCAATGAGATAGAACTTCCCAAACAAGCTGCTCCACAAGCACTTACTGCTGAGTCATCAAATCTTGAAGCGGATCCTTCGATATACGAAGCCGAATTAGTTCGACTTTTATTGAAATACGGAACCCGAGCGCTAGATTTTCAGTTACACGGTTCCGAACAAATTCAAACAAGTGTAATAGAGTTGGTCATACATGAACTACAAAACGACCAGCTTTCTTTCACTGATCCATTACACCAAGAAGTTTACGATATTTTTGCAAAGGGTGTCACTGAAAATCAAACTCTTTATGCTGGTAGCTTTTTTCTGCGCCACGAAAACCAACAGATCGTTCAGTTGGCCACCAACTTTGAAGCGCAAGAACAAGACCTCAGCCACAATTGGATCACTAAATATAAAATCCAAACGAAGTCCGAGGCCGACGATCTCTATCAAACGGTATTGCAAACGATTTATCGCTTCAAATTGGCACATGTCGAAAATCGAATTTCAACCCTTCGAAAAGAAATTGAACATAATGAGCTCGGCACAGACGACGTACTTTTGGCACTCGGAGAAATCGTGAGCCTTGAAAAAGTTAAAATGCTTTTATCCGAACAAATCGGAATTACAGTAATTCGTTAAGCATGTTTTCAGAAACACTCTTTTATATTGGCCCCTACAAAATTTGTTTTTGGAACCTCATATTCCTCCTGCTCATCTTTTTAGTGGCGGCCATTCTGAGGCGCCTGGTGCATCGCGGCCTTAAGGGGTACGTAAAAAGTGCCAATATTCAACTAGAAGCCAAGCAAATGGCACGCTTAAGACTCGTGAGCCAAAGTGTCTATTTATTGGCTATATATATCGCCGTACTCAGTTTAAGATACAATAACGGACGCGTTACTTTTGATGACTTTCTTGATTTTAAACTCATTTCCTTCAATCAATTTAGCATAGATTTTGCTGCCATTTTAGTCCTGATTTCAGTTTTCTTTGGCGCCAAAATAGCCGTTAATCTATCCAAGCTTTATATTGCCAAACGCTTCAAACGCAGTGCCCACTATGACCCCGGTACAGAATATGTTTATATTCAATTGGCTAAGTACTTTATTTATGTTTTTTCTATCTTTCTCGGCCTAAAATTACTCAACATAGATCTCATGATCTTACTCACAAGTTCGGTGGGTCTACTCGTTGGGCTGGGCTTAGGTCTTCAAGATGTTTTTAAAGACATGATCGCCGGTATGGTACTACTTTTCGAAGGAAACCTCAGGGTAGGGGATATCGTTGAATTTTCTGGCAAGACAAAAAACGGAACTACCCAAGATGGAATCGTTGCCAAAATTGTAAAAATCAATGTCAGGACCACCCAAATTCAAACCCGCGAAGGAAATGTATTGATCATTCCTAATACACACCTCACCCAAGACAGAATCGAAAACTGGAGTCATGGATCAGAATTAACGCGTTTTACAATTCAAGTAACAGTTGCTTTTGGGGCAGATCTCGAGCTCATCAAACGTTTATTGAAGCAAGCGGCATTAGCCCATCCTAAAGTCAAGAAAACCAATCCTGTGATGGTTCGATTGGCAGATTTTGGCGATTCTGGTATTGATTTAGAGCTGATCTTTTGGGCAGATCAAAGTTGGGACATCAATAATTATAAATCAGATATTCGTTACGAAATAGATCGCTTGTTTAGGGCTTATCAAATTGAAATTCCTTATCCTCAGCGCGTCATGCATCAGGCACCTCAGCGCAATTCATAGAGGTAGCGCTGAATCGTATTCTCGATTCCCAAATACAAGGCATCTGAAATCAAAGCGTGCCCAATAGAAACTTCATCAAGCATACAAAGTTCCTTTTTTAAGTAGGCTAAATTTTCAAGGCTGAGGTCATGCCCTGCATTGATTCCTAAGCCAAGATCCTTGGCAAAAAGAGCTGCTTTTACATAAGGCTGAACCGCTAGTTCGCGATTTTGACTATAGTTTTCTGCATAGGGCCCGGTATAAAACTCGATGCGATCAGCCCCTAATTGCGCAGCTTTTTCTATTTGACTTAAATCGGTTTCCATGAACAAAGAAACCCTGACACCTAGACTTTTAATTTGTGTAATAATGGGCTGTAAAAATGCTGCATGCTGTATGCAATCCCAGCCTGCATTCGAGGTCAATACGCCAGGTGGATCAGGCACTAAGGTGGCTTGAGCGGGCCTTAGTTCTTTGATCAGCTGCAAATAGCGCTCGTCTGGGTAACCTTCAATATTGAACTCAGTTGTAACTACATCTTTGAGGCCATAGCAATCTGCGGTGGTAATGTGTCGTTCATCAGGTCTTGGATGGACCGTGATTCCTTGTGCACCAAATCTTTGTGCGTCAATGGCAAATTGAATCACATCAGGTAGTTTTCCGCCTCTGGCATTCCTTAAGGTGGCTATTTTGTTGATATTGACACTAAGTCTTGTCATGGCACAATAATTGGAACACAAAAGTACGAAACATTCAAGGTTTTTAGTATTTTGGCCGCAACTATGAGAGCAAGCGAAATAATTTCAGAAGTAATACCACCTTTAGTGCATACCGATTCAGGCGAAAAGGCCTTGTTGTGGATGGATGAATTTCAAATCAATCATTTGCCTGTGCTCAAAAATGGCAACTTTGTAGGTGTTTTATCCGAATCAGAATTACTCGATCAAGCAGACTTAGCACCTCATCTAGACGAGCTCTTTCAGCATTTGCCCCGACCATTTGTCTTTTCTGATGCGCATCTATTTGATATTTTACAACATTTCTCCCTATTCAAACTTACAGCACTTCCTGTTCTGGATCGCCAAGAGCAATACTTGGGTGTGATTTCTTCTCAAGACTTACTTCAATTACTCGCCCAATCTACAGGAGTTAAGGAGTTGGGTTCGGTGTTGGTCTTGGAAATGGATGCCAATAACTATGTGCTTTCTCAGATTGCTCAAATTGTTGAGAGCAATCAAGCAAAAATCTTGAATTTGTTTATCAATAGTGAGCCTGATAGCACTAAAATTCAAGTGAGTTTAAAGATCAATCAACAAAATCTTAGTGCAATAATCCGTACCTTTGAGCGTTACGACTATCAAGTGTTGGCAAGCTATCAAGCCGAAAACCAGCACAACGAACTGCAAGAACGCTACGATGAGCTGATGCTCTATTTAAACATGTAATGAAACAAATCGCGATTTACGCCAAAAAACTGCACAAACCTGACCTTGTTATCCTAGAAACCTTGATTTCGGGTATTCAAGAAAAAGGTTGGACACCTGTATTGGAGTTTGAACTCTCACAAATGTTGCAGTCTAAATTTCAATTCGCTGCCATTCAACACACTTTTGAAAGTCATCAGGACCTCAAAAATGGTTTTGATTTGCTGATTAGCATCGGTGGTGACGGCACCTTTTTAAAATCGGTTTCTTTCATCCGAGATTCAGGGGTGCCAATTCTCGGCATCAATACGGGCAGGCTTGGTTTTCTATCCAACATTGCCAAAACCAATATTCAACAAACACTCGATCGCTTCGAAAAAGGTCAATTTGAATTCCAAAAACGATCTTTATTGCGCGTAGAAACCGATGACCAACTTTTTGGTGATGAGAATTTTGCACTCAACGAACTAACGCTTCAAAAGAAAGATACCTCCTCAATGGTCAAGGTGCATGCCTACCTCGATGACAAATATTTAAATACTTATTGGGCAGACGGCTTGATCGTATCTACGCCAACCGGATCTACGGCCTATAGCTTAAGTTGTGGAGGTCCAATTATTACCCCTGGATGTCAGGTTCACATGCTGACACCAATTGCCGCACACAATTTAAATGTGCGCCCAGTGGTGGTGCCGGATCACATGCCTATTTCTTTACAAATAGAAGGCCGTGACCGCTCCTATTTACTTTCCCTTGATGGTCATTCTCGACAGATTAAACAAGGTGAAAAAGTTAAAATTACCAAAGCTGAATTCATGATCAATGTTGTCAAGTTTGAAGACAACAACTTTTTAGATACGATCCGCAATAAAATGTTGTGGGGAAGTGATACACGTAATGACTTATAACAAACAAATGAAAAGACCAATTTATTTTCTCCTCTTCGGAGGCTTAGCACTCACCGCTCAAGCACAGGATGCAACAATAAAAAGTAGAATTGATTCAGTGAGTTACCTTGCTGGTCAGAATATTGCACAAAGTGTACTCAAAGATTTCCCAGAGGCCAATGTCGCACTTTTGGTGCAGGGGCTAACCGATGCACTTATGCAAAGACCTAGTATACTCACAGACCCTGACAACAAATGTGTCATGACCTATTTCCAAGAAAAAATGGGTGCCATCCAAGAAGCAGAGCAGGCCGTAGACCAAGAAGCGCTGGCGCAAGAAATTGAAGCGGCAAGAATCAACCGTGAAAAAGGCGAAGCATTCTTAGTTGCGAATGCCCAGAAAGAAGGAGTCAAAGTTACCGCAAGTGGCTTGCAATACGAAGTCATCAAAAAAGGTCGTGGAGAGCACCCAGTAGCGACTTCAACAGTTAAAGTGCATTATACCGGGACAACCATTAATGGAGAAATTTTTGATAGCTCCGTTGAACGAAAAGAACCTATTTCTTTCCCCTTGAATGCCGTTATACCCGGATGGACCGAAGGAGTTCAACTCATGAACGTTGGCGCCAAGTATCGTTTTTATATTCCACAAGAATTGGCATACGGCCAAAATTCACCAACAGCCTTGATTCCTCCTTATTCAGTACTTATCTTTGAAGTACAATTATTAGAAATTGAAAAATAAGACCATGAAAAATTTTCTCTTTGCATTTTTGTTTTTACCCCTTATTAACTTCGCGCAGCAGTTAGCAGACGGCATTTACGTTAAGTTTTCCACGAGTAAAGGAGAAATCCTTTGTCAGCTCGAGTACCAAAAAGTCCCTATGACCGTTGCCAATTTTGTTGGTTTAGCAGAGGGTAATTTGAAGGTCAATGACAAAGTATTCGACAAACCATTTTACAATGGGTTGCTTTTTCACCGCGTTATTGCCGACTTCATGATTCAAGGTGGTGATCCACTCGGCAATGGCTCTGGAGACCCTGGTTATAAATTCTATGACGAAATTGACCCAAGCTTGAAGCATTCTGGTCCTGGTATTTTATCAATGGCCAATTCAGGTCCAAATACGAATGGATCTCAATTCTTCATTACGCACAAAGAAACACCTTGGTTAGACGGAAAGCATACGGTTTTTGGGCATGTTGTTTCGGGTCAAGACGTAGTCAATGCTATTGCTCAAAACGATGTCATGCAGAAAGTTGAAATCATCAGACAAGGGAAGGCTGCCAGAAATTGGTCTGCGCAAGCTGCTTTTGATGAAGTATATCTTGCCAAAAAGGCCCAAGAAGCCGTCCAAGAAGCGGAAATCGCTAAAGCTGCGGCCATGACACAAGAAGAATACAAAGTGTACATGTTCGCAGAAGTTCAGAAAAAATACCCGAATGCAACCCAAAGTGAAACAGGTTTGGTTTATGTCATTTTGGACAAAGGTATGGGGTCAAAAGTAGAGCAAGGCAAGAAAGTAAGTTTGCATTATACAGGCACCTTTAGAAGAGATGGTAAAAAATTCGACTCTTCTAAAGACCGCAATATGCCGCTCGAGTTTGAATACAAAGTACAGCGCATGATACCAGGTTTTGAGGAAGGGATTACCTATATCGAAGAGGGCGGTAAAATTTTGCTTTTCATTCCTTATTACAATGCTTACGGCAAGCAAGGCCGTCCTGGGGCAATTCCCCCTTATGCAGACCTCGTTTTTGAAATCGAATTATTGAAAGCAGCCGAAGCACCACATACCCATACTGAGGGCGATGGTCATCAGCACTAATTGCGAATGACTTTTCTTGTAGAGGTAATTCTTTCAGGAGACGTCAGATGAACAAAATTTGATTTGAAAAGTCTAGTTTAATTCGTAAATACGTACTGGATCATGTTGGCACCCATTTGTAATGCTTGTCTGCGTTTTTCAGGAGTGTCGTTGTGTACTTGAGGGTCTTCCCAACCATCAGATAGGTCAGTTTCATAGGTATACAAACAGACCAAGCGGCCATCTATTACGATGCCAAAAGCTTGAGGCTTTTTGCCATCGTGTTCGTGTATTTTGGGCAAACCATTTGGGAAAGCATAATGCTGTTTAAAGATAGGGTGATCTGAAGGTAATTCAGTCAGGGGATATTCTGGAAAAACCTTTTTGAGTTCCGCCCTTACAAAGCCATCCATGCCATAGTTGTCGTCGATATGTAAAAAGCCACCAGCCAATAAATAGGTTCGGAGGTTTTGAACTTCGGATTTAGAGAAGACTACATTTCCGTGCCCGGTCATGTGCACAAACGGGTATTGCATGAGGTCTTTACTGCCTACTTCTACGTAAGGCACATCTTTGGATATTTTGGTATGTAGTTCAGCATTACAAAACGCAATGAGGTTAGGCAATGCGGTAGGGTTGGCATAGTAGTCGCCACCTCCGTGGTATTTCAGAACGGCTAGTTGATAAGTGTTTTGCGCAGCTAAATACTGACAAAAGGTAAAAGTAAATAACAAGAGCAAGTTTTTCATGAGCGTCTTTTGAAATAAAATACTTGATCTGTGCCAAAAAAATGAGAATGTACCGGGACTTTGTTGAGCACAGGTGCCTTCACTCCTTGTTCAAATTTGAGATCACCGACAAGTACATAAGCTTCATCCCATACATTATCAATGATGAAGTACTGTAAAGTTCTGCTTCCGCCCTCAACCATAACAGAATGAATCCCTCTTTTGTAAAGTTCTTCAAGGATAAGTTTGGTGGAAGTCTCTTTGATTTTTATCCATTCAACCCCATCTTTTTGATCATTTTTGAGGCGATTAAATATCAGAGTTGGGGCGGCTTCTGAGAAAAGACTGAGATCGTTTTGAACTTGTAATTGGCTATCAATGAGAATTCGAATTGGATTTTGGCCCGCAACATCTCGGACAGTAAGTGACGGATTGTCATTGAGGGCTGTGTGTTTGCCCACCAAAATACTCATTTCCTGACTGCGCCAATGATGCACGAGGGCTCGGGATTCTTCACCGGTAATCCAGTTGATTCCTTTTTCATCGGGGCCTCGGAGTTTGTCTAAAAAGCCGTCTTTGGTTTGTGCCCACTTGAGTGTGACGTACGGACGTTGTTTTTCATGGAAACTAAAGAAGCGTTTATTGAGTTGACGTGCTTCTGGTTCGAGTATGCCTACGGTAACTTGTATGCCTGCTTTTTGAAGTCTTTCAATGCCTTTGCCGGCAACTTTTGGGTTTGGGTCTTTGGTGGCAACGATGACGTGTGCTACTTTGTAATCAATGAGCAAATTACTACATGGCGGTGTTTTGCCAAAATGAGCGCAGGGTTCAAGACTCACGTATGCGGTAGCACCTTCAATATCTGATGGGTTGGCTACACTTGCAACGGCATTAACTTCTGCATGTGCTTCTCCAAATTTTTGATGATAACCTTCACCAATGATTTTGCCATTTTTGACCAATACGCAACCAACCATTGGGTTAGGTGCTACAGCAATACTACCTAAACTAGCGAGGTCCAAACAACGTTGCATGAAATCTTGATGCTGCATAGTCAAAGTTAAGCAATTCAATTTGATGCGATGATCTTCCGAAAAGTTAAATTGATGCGTTGACCTGTAAAATTAAGGACTTTAGGAAGCTGATGCTTCCAATGGTGTTGCAGTTCCCCGTGCATGTGCAATAAACTCCCTGCTGCTAATTGTATTTTTAATTTACGTCCAGAGAGCTCATGTTTCAATTCAAAGGGTCTTTCTGCACCAAGACTTAACGAGGCGATACTCGGATTGACACCTAAACTTTTCTCATTATCGGCATGCCAGCCATTAGAATCTTGTCCGTTGCGATACAAATTAATAAGAAGTGCATTGTAGGTGTATCCGGTTTGTGCTTCTACTTTTAGCCGCAGGTTATCTAGAAATTTTGGGAAAGGTTGGTTCTTAAGTTGTTGTCCTGAATAACCATAATTTTCTCCGTTTAAGGAAAAATAGGCTTCTAGTCTTGGTACGGCAATTTGCTTTCCATATAATTTGATTGCATTTTGTTCAAAAGAAACCACCTCTAGAAGCTGTTGCTCAAGTGCTAGGCTATCCTTTTCACTTAAAAAGCATGAAAAATAATCCAATTTGCCGTCATTGATTGGCAGGGCTTGGTGGCTTGGTAGTTGGTAGTCGCTAAACATTTTTATTTTTGTAGCTTAAAAGTACAACATGCATTTCATTGAATCTATTTTCGATCTCAAGTCTGGTGATTTGAGTAAAGTCATTTTTGGTTTCATCACCAATGTGGTTTTAGCCATTGTAATTACAGTTGTCGGATTCTGGTTCACGGGAATTCTTACCCGTTTTGTCAATAAAATGCTGCAAAAGAGCGATACAGATGCAGGTTTGACCTCCTTCTTGTCGAGTTTTCTTTCTATGGCCTTGAAAATCATGGTTGTGATTACTGCTATCACACAGCTAGGGGTGCAAATGACTTCATTTCTCACGTTGTTGGGTGCGGCTGGTATCGCTGTTGGTATGGCATTTTCAGGTACGCTTTCCAATTTTGCCGGTGGTATTATGATTTTAGTTTTGAAGCCCTTCAAAGTGGGTGACGAAATCAAAGCATTAGGTGAACAAGGGACTATATCAGAAATTCAAATATTCAATACTTATCTCAAAACAGTCGATAACAAAATTGTAATTTTCCCTAATGGCCCTTTAGCCAATGGCAGTATTGTCAATTTTACCAAGGAAAAAAATCGCCGCATAGAATGGACTTTTATGCTCAGCCCAGATATCCAATTTACCCGAGTTCAAGAACTCATTATACCACTTTTGAGTGCAGACAAAAGGGTACTTTCCAAGCTAGAGCCTTTTGTCGGTATCCAACAAATCACTGAAAATGGCCTCGAACTCAAGGTGAGGTGCTGGGTAAAAACAGCTGACTACGGCGGGGTATATTACGACCTACAACAGCAAATTGTGGCAGCTATGCAAGCTGCAAAAATTGGATTTGCGAAGGCTTAAAAGAAATTTATTATCTTCGGGACCTAACCCAATTACATGTAAAACATGTAAGCATAAACTACTATTATGTTACTGACTATTCTATTATTGATTTTTACAGTGGTCGTCGTGCCTTTTGTTTGCCTTAATTTTGGCTACACACCCAACGAGTTGCAATATGAAATTTTACAGCAGTTATCCTATACTGTTGGGATTGTAATTGCCTATTGTTTCATAGTTGGTGAGCTTTCACGCAATAATTCTCAGGTAGACAAACTCTGGAGCATTGTCCCTATATTATATACATGGCAAATGACCCTTTTGGCGCCAGAACTTTCTGAAAAAATGGTCTTTATGTCTATTTTGGTAACGATTTGGGGAGCACGTTTGACGTTCAATTTTGCCCGCAGAGGAGCTTATACTTGGCGTTTTTGGGCTGGTGAAGAAGATTACCGTTGGGAAGAGTTGCGCAAAAGACCTGGCTTTAATAATAATTTCATTTGGGCAATATTTAACTTCTTCTTTATTTCGGCCTATCAAAATGTATTGATTTTCCTTTTTACAGCTCCAATACTAAGTGTTTTGGCATCAGGTGCAAATACGTCGTTAAATGGCATTGACTATTTATTAGGTATACTCATGCTTGCTGCCGTAACAATTGAATTTGTAGCCGATCAACAGCAATATAATTTCCAAACAGAAAAACATCGCCGCATCAAAGCTGGTGAGCCCTTAGGTGACTACGAAAAAGGATTTGTTTCAACTGGGCTTTGGGGAATCGTTAGGCACCCGAATTATGCCATGGAGCAATCTATTTGGATCATCTTCTATTTGTTCAGCGTCAATGCAACAGGTCAATGGATCAACTGGACAATTGGCGGTTGCGTCTTGTTAGTGATCTTGTTTAAAGGAAGTTCAGACTTCTCTGAAGAGCTTTCAGCCAACAAATACGCAGCCTACAAAGATTATCAAAAGCAAGTCCCAAGATTCATCCCGGGTTTAAAGTTCGGAAAGTAGTTTAAATCAAGCCAAACTGCTCAAAGTGATGAGCGAAATGTTTGGTATGTAAGCGCTTCCATTGTGTAAAATTTAAATCCCCGTAGAAAGGATGTAAATGTGTTTGCGCTGGTTTTTCTTCGTAGTATTCAAGAAACATTAAAAATGCGTCCGTGAATTCATCAATGGAAGTCTCGAGTTCGTCGTTGCGCAGTGGGGTAGAAGGCGTGGCAAAAGATACCTGAACATCTTTGGCCATGGGCTTATCTGATTCAAGCCAAGCCTGCATGCGTTCTATGCGATCTTCTGCAATTTCAAGTTGATAAGCACCCTTACCCACAGACATATAGAGTGCGTCTGCAAGATGCTCGACCATGCGTTGTGCTGACATGCTTCCCCAGCTTGCTTTTGTGGCTGCCGAGAGTGCTGATAATTGCACGAGCATAGGCTCGAGCTCAAGTTCAAATGATGACATATTATTTGTTTCCGATGATGATATGAAGGCTCTTAGGAACAACCTGCACGTTCAATTCTCGACGCACTTGCTGAGGCTCTCCATCGTAATGAGCCAAGCCATTTGGGAGTGATATTTTTGCTTTCTTGAAAGAAATGACTTCTGCATAACTCGATTGGTCTGACTTGCCCGTAAAGAATTGAAAAATCATTTTTGGGATACTGAGCATTGAAAAGGGTTTGAGTAAGAATAACTCAAGTTTTCCATCGGTTGCATCTGATTTTGGAGATACTTTGAAACCATTTCCAAATTCAGAGGTGTTGGCAATAGTGCACAGTACTACTGGCATTTTTTTGATTTGACCATTGGTGTCAATGGATATGTTCATTGGGTTGTAACGGAAAAATTCTTTGAAGACATGTTTGGCGTAGGTCCAAAAACCTCGTTTTGTATCTTGATCAAATTTCTGGGCAATTACTGCATCAAGTCCGTAACCTCCAACCCCAAGAAAAGGTTGATCATTGACCAAAACAGTATCCATCTGAATGTGCTTATTTTGGTTGATGGTTTCAATTGCTTTGCGAATATTTCTAGGAATGGCCATGTGGCGAGCCAAACCATTGCCGGAGCCGATAGGAATGACGGCAAGACTCGTTTTGGAGCCAATAAGCGCAGTGCCCACTTCGTGAACGGATCCATCTCCACCAACTGCACAAACGATATCAACACCAAGTTTGACAGCTTCTTTGGCTAATTCTATGGCATGACCCTTGTGCTTGGTGTATTGAATCTCAAAAGTAAAGTGTTCATGGTTGAGGTATTGGCGCACCAAGGCAGGAATGTCGTCTTTTCGACGCACACCTGAAATCGGATTAATGATGAACCAAATACGTTTTTTCATATACTTTTGAGCGTAGGGCTTATTCAAAGTTACAATTTTTTTTGGGAAACATAAGGAAGTTTGATCCTGATGTAACCCATCTAGCTAACTTTTCGATTATTTTAGCAACAAAAATAGTGCCATGAAAAAGAAAGCAGCAGCAAACCCGCTAGAAGCAAACAGACAACAACTCATCGATCTTTTGATGCATAAATCAGCACTGAAGCAAGACATCGCAGATGACCTCGAAGTTGTTTTTGATGACCTTCGAAAACTCATTGAGACTGAAATCAATGCACTCAAAGAAGTCATCACGGATGAGCGTGTGCGGTTATTTATCAAGGATAGAGGTGATCACGAATTTCATGTATATATTGGTAGTGACGTATTGGTTTTTAATCTCCATCACAACGTTTTCAGACTGCCAGATAGCAACCCGCTTTGGGGCACATCGTATTTTAAAAGCCAACCAAATAATGGTTATTTTGGCACCATTCACATCTATAATTTCTTGGCAGAATCTTTACAGCAAAATCGTTTGGACGACCAAGGGTATTTGTTGGCGCGTATTTTTGTCAATCATGAAAGGCATTTTTTCATTGAAGGAAAAGGCTCGTTGGGCTATACCTTTAGTGATCCGCAGCACATGCTTTTGAGTGCTGAGATGTTACAACTCATCGCACAAATGTCTTTTGCCTATGCGTTGCAATTTGACTTGTATATTCCGCCTTTTGAACTGATGGATGTAGTGAGTGTGGGTCAAATTTATGTGATGGGTGAGCAGCTCAAAATACGCACAGCCAAGCGCTTAGGATTTAAGATGAGCGCAGACGAGTCAGAAATTTCTTAAAAAATTAGCTGCATCTCTTGCGCTTCAAGAATTTCCTAGTATATTTGCAATCCCAAATTCGGGGATTTTGACATTTTGGCCCATTCGTCTAGTGGTTAGGACGCAAGGTTTTCATCCTTGAAACAGGAGTTCGATTCTCCTATGGGCTGCCAATTTTTTGGCCCATTCGTCTAGTGGTTAGGACGCAAGGTTTTCATCCTTGAAACAGGAGTTCGATTCTCCTATGGGCTGCATTTTTTAACGATTTTAATTAATAAATAGCTATGGCAAACCATAAATCATCCATCAAGCGCATTCGTTCAAACGAAACTAAACGCGTATTGAACAAATACCAGCACAAAACTGCTCGTAATGCAATGCGTAAATTGCGTGCGTCTAAAGATCGCAATGAAGCTGTAGGTATGCTTCCAACTGTAGTAGCAATGTTGGATAAACTTGCAAAACGCAACATTATTCACAAAAACAAAGCAGCTAACCTTAAATCAGGTTTGCAATTGCGCGTAAACGCACTTTAATTATTTGTGATTTCATATTGTTAAGGGTCGCCTCATGGGGCGACCCTTCTTTTTTTCTTAAGTTTGTGATATGAAGAAATTGGTGGTTATCGTTTGTTTGGGTTTGCTTTGCGCCAAAGCCTATGCTCAAAAATTGGGGCCCGAAGATACTTTGGTACACACAAACCGCACCTTTGGCCCAGTCAATTCATTGATGCATGTCATGGACGGATTTTCTTCGAGTTTCTTTTTGCAACCCCAACAAATTTCTTTGGCCGCTACCGACCTACTCAAACCAGGGTTTAGTTCTTTTTCTACGGCTGACAATTCAAAAAAGCCTTTTTTATTCAGCGCCTTGCCGCATTTGGGTTTTGGTTATGGTTTTGGTGCTCAAGGATCGCAAGTTTTGCGTCTCGATTACGAGCAGTTGTTTGCACACAACGCCTTATTGAATCTGCGTTATGACCGTTGGCAACGAACTGGGTTTGTTAGGGCCGATGATTTGCGTTTCAGTGGCCTACAAATTAAACTTTATCAAAAGGGCCGCGCCCACGAAATACAACTGGCATTCGACAACGCTAGCGATGACCGTCAATGGTCTGGAGGAGTATCAGATTATTCCCAATTGAATGCGATTGCATTAGATTTAATTCCTGTTCAAAAAGAGCAGTCGTATACCCAGAAAAACAGTTATAATGGCACCATCGATTTGCGGTATCGTATTTTAGGAGATTCTCTACGCCGTTTGAATTTAGCAAGTTACCATGCCTACAATTTGCAGCAAAGGGTCTATACGGAAATCGGTAACCTTGCAGTATTTTATCCTCAGACATTTCTAAATGTCGATACTTGTGCCGATACGTTTCGTCAGGTTTATTTAGAAAATCGCATAGGGCTTAATTGGCAAGGACCAAAGCTTGTTGCAGCTACCTTAGTTGGCTTCAAACAAAGACAATGGTCTGATCCAAGTTTTAATTATGATACACTCGAAGTGAATTGGAATAATCAGCTAGTTTATTCCGACAAGATACATTCCTTGAAGCATGACAATGCGATTAATTTAGTAGGAGCTGGCCAGGGTATGCATTTCAATACGACCTATAAATATGCTGCGAAATCTTCTCAACTTGATTTCACAATAAAGCACCACTATAGCCATGAGTGGCCACAATTGATGCAACGCGGCTATATGAGTAACCTGACGCAATATGCTTGGAGCAATCCACAAAAAGAAAAATTTCAGCAACTTGACGCTGGCATTAGATATGCATCAAAGCCATTGTCTATAGAATTTATCTTGAGTTTGGCAGATTTTGCGTCTGTGTATCGCTTTGATCCGAGCAACATGAACTGGAGCAATGCCGGTTCGATGTCAAACGGACAGCTGGCAACGATGCGTACAGATGTGAAATATTGTATTGGCCCTTTAAATTTGAGTTCGACCTATCAATTTTTAGCACAAAATAACGCTCAATTTTTACCGAAACATCGCGCAGCAATGTCTTTGCTTTGGACGGGAGGTGTGTTTAAAGACAAGCGCTTAAAAATGGCTGTAGAAGGACAACTGAGTTATCAGTCAAAATTCCAAACGCTCGTATTTTTACCTTTCATTGAAAGTATTGATTGGTTTGCAACGCAAAATGCAGTTTTGCAAAACGGTTATTTCAATGCACAACTTAATGTTGCTCTTGAAGTGAAGACATTTCGATTTTTTGTCAATGTAGCCAACCTCGGAAGTTTTTGGAACCAACCAGAGATTTCAATGGTGCAGGGTTATGCATTTGCACCGATGCAAATAAGAATCGGGCTGACTTGGGATTTTTGGAACTAGGCTGTCGTTAAATTAACCGAGAACTTCGGCCATTTTCGCACCAATTTGTGCAGGAGAATCTACCACGTGGATGCCACACTCTCTCATGATGCGTTTTTTGGCTTCAGCTGTATCATCTTTACCACCAACAATTGCACCAGCATGACCCATTGTGCGTCCTTTTGGCGCAGTTTCACCTGCGATAAAACCAACAACTGGTTTTGTGCCATTTTCTTTAATCCAACGTGCGGCAATGGCTTCAAGGTTTCCGCCGATTTCACCAATCATGACAATTCCTTCTGTTTCAGGGTCATTCATGAGTAGCTCAACTGCTTCACGTGTTGTGGTGCCAATTATTGGGTCTCCACCGATTCCGATGGCGGTTGTGATACCCATTCCGGCTTTAGCAACTTGATCAGCGGCTTCATAGGTAAGTGTTCCGGATTTTGAAACAATCCCGATTTTTCCTTTTTTGAATACAAAACCTGGCATGATGCCCACTTTTGCCTCGCCTGCAGTGATCACACCCGGACAATTAGGCCCAATTAAGCGCGTATTGAATGCTTTGATGTATTCTTTGGCTTTTACCATATCGTTAACTGGAATACCTTCAGTGATGCATACGATAACTTTGATACCGGCTTCAGCAGCTTCCATGATGGCATCCGCAGCAAAAGCTGGCGGAACAAAAATAATGGAGGTATCGGCTTGAGTTTGTTGTACAGCATCGGCTACCGTATTGAATACAGGACGATCGAGGTGCGAGCTGCCACCTTTACCCGGTGTAACTCCTCCTACTACGTTCGTTCCAAATTCGATCATTTGGCCTGCGTGGAAAGTACCTTCACTACCTGTAAAGCCTTGTACAATTACTCTTGAATTTTTATTTACCAATACACTCATAGTATGTTATTTTTTGCGTGTCAAAAATAAGCATTTATTTGGCATCAACGATGGTCAAATCAAAATACAATATTTTATCTTTTGAAATTTTATCTGTACCAGCTTGTCCGTAGGCAAGTTGGGGAGGTGTGATGCAACGCAGTTGACTACCAACTGGCAGTTGGTAAAGAGCCTCTTGCCAAGCTTTTATGAGTCCTGTTAAGGGCAAGCCAATGGGTTGATCTTGTTTTTCTATGCGTTCACCAGTGAGTAAAAATAATTGGTAGGTCACCCAAATACTGTCTTGAATTTGGATTTTCTTGCCCGTCCCAAGGCTATCGATTTTTAGATATAATCCACTACCTGTTGGTTTTAAATCCAAGTGTTTTTGAGCAATATATTGCTTGATTTGAGTGTCAAATTCTTTAGTTTGTTCGTTGGAATATCCGCAAGAAAATAAAATGCAACTCAGGCAAAGAAAACTTAAAAATCTGATCATGGTTTTTGTAGTACAGCTAAATAATGGTCTTCATAGGTGCATGCGCGTCGGCATTTGAAACCTATTTCTGTAGCCTGTTGATGCAAGGTGTCATAATCGACATAGAGCCATTCAAAGGTTGGGGCACTAATTTTTTTATAGTGCATCTGAAATTTGAAGTTACCGTAATATTCAGCGTTGAGGTCGAGCCAAACAGCGCCATCTTCATCCTCATAAAGATACTTTACGTCAGTGGAGTCTGCGATGAGGCAGCCCCCTGGTTCAAGTAACTCATAGGCGTGCTTTAAAAAAGCAGGTAATTTGGAAAGCCTTTGTGCCAAGCCAAAACCATTCATGAGAGAAAGGATGGTGTTGTACTTTTGTTTTGTATTCAGGCTGTAGAAATCGAGTTGTTTGGCGTTCAGTCCGAGTGTTTTCATGTAGGTAACGGCACCAGCAGAAAGGTCGATAGGGCTTACCTCAAGACCGTAGTCTTGTAAAACCAAACTATGCACTCCGGCACCTGCCCCGATATCAAGGACTTTTCCTTTACATAAGCTTAACGCTTCTAGTTCAAGTTCGGGCATGTCTTTTTCCGAACGAAATAAAACTTCGATGGGAATGATGTCATCATCACATAGGTCAGAGGAAACGATAATGTCAAAAGGTTTCTTTGTTTTTGCGTAGTCTAGAATTGCTTGACCAATTGGATCCCCTGTGGGGTCGGTATTTTTAGTATTCATATTCGTTGTAATCAGTGAGGTCGTCATCGGCGTAGTCGTCGTCGAAGTCTTGAAAACCAAATTCATCTTCGTCGTCTTCAGTGGCTTGATTGCCTAATTCTTCATCTCCAAATAGATTTTCGTCGAGGAGGGCGCGCGATTGTTCAGTTGGTGCGTTGCCGATGGCTAATGCCATAATAGGGTCAGCGGGTGTCTCTTTTTCATAAGCGATGAGTTCTATTAAAAAGATCCACATGCGCATGAAGTCATAGACTAAAATAAAGCGTTGATCGGGGTCTTGTATGAAATCTTGAATTTGGGCTTGTTTCATGACGCTTGCAGGTTCATCAATGGCGTCATCGTCATAAGACAGGTCTAGTAATGAAAGTTCGTGGCCTTTATCCCAGGAATCGTTGGAGACATAAAAACTAGCCATTTGATCACCTTTAAAACCAAAGGCTTCCATGACGGCATGATAAAACGTTTCAAAGTTGGCATCATTGGCAATGATGATATCTCTGAAAACTTCTTCATTTTTATCGCTATCGAGTAGGACTCGAAATTTTAATCCAGGCATCTCTTTCTGATTTAAGTTAAAGGTAAGGATTATTCAGCAGGCGCCGGCTGACAATGAACAATTAAACCCAAAGACAACCCAATTCTGAGCATCTCCTCAACGGCCTCTGTATAGTTATTAGCGATATCGCCCTCCAAAATGGCATCTTTGATCTGTGTTTTAATGATGCCTATTTCGGCACAAGGACCAATATTGAAGGTGTCCATAATCAGTTGACCTGAAACTGGTGGTTGAAAATTTCGGACGCGGTCTTTTTCTTCAACAAGTTTTAGTTTTTCGGATACCAGTTCAAAGTTTTGTTTGTAACGCTTGACTTTGAATTCATTTTTGCTCGTGATATCTGCATTGCAAAGCGTCATGAGGTCCTCGATGTCGTCACCGGCTTCATGGAGTAGACGCCTGATAGCAGCGTCTGTAACGGAACCTTTTACTAAGGCTATGGGCCTAAGGTGCAAACGCACTAGTTTTTGGACGTATTTCATTTGATGGTCCAATGGAAGACGCAGTCTTTTGAAAATGCGAGGCACCATTTTGGCACCTAATTCTTCGTGGCCGTGAAATGTCCAGCCAACGGTTTTGTCAAAACGTTTGGTCGGAGGTTTGGCAATGTCGTGCAAAATGGCTGCCCATCTTAACCAAAGATCTGTGGTGTGTAATGAGATGTTGTCAAGCACTTCAAGGGTGTGCAAGAAATTGTCTTTGTGAGCCTTTCCTTCTTTGGATTCTATGCCCTGAAGTGCGATCATTTCTGGAAAAAACTGCTCGAGTAAAGCCGTAACCTGTAATAATTTAAATGCCCTTGACGGTGTGGTAGTCAGGATCATTTTGTTCAGTTCATCGGTGATGCGCTCCTGTGAAATGATGCTGAGCCTCGGCGCAAGCTGGGTCATGGCTTCAAGACTGCTGCGTTCTATTTTGAAATCAAGCCGCGTTGCAAAACGAATGGCCCTGAGCATGCGCAGTGGGTCATCGCTGTAAGTTACAACGGGGTCTAGCGGTGTGCGAATAATGCCTTTTTCAAGATCTGTCAGACCGTTGAATGGATCAATCAGTGCCCCAAAATTAACTTCATTGAGGCTAATTGCCATGGAGTTAATAGTGAAGTCTCGGCGGTTTTGATCATCTTGAAGTGTACCGCTTTCGGTAAAGGGCTTACGCGAGTCGGCTTGATAGGATTCTTTTCGGGCACCTACAAACTCTACATCTAGGTCTTTGTACCTAAAATGAGCAGTCCCATAATTTTTGAAAACACTGACCTTTTTGACTTTTAATATTTGTGCAACGGCGTTTGCCAGTGCGGGTCCGTCACCAATGACTAAAATATCGATGTCTTTACTTGGGATGTCGAGTAGGAGATCGCGTACCCAGCCGCCAATTACATAAACTTCAATGCCCTCTTTTGCTGCATATTGAGCAAGGACTTTGAAAACAGGATGTTTGAGCTGAGTGGCGAATGAAAAATCCATGGGGCACAAAGTTAAAAGTAATCCCCGAAACAAACGCCTTAGTTGAGCTAGATTTCGTCGTCTTCGTCTTCATCAAAGAAGTCTTCGTCTTCGTCCGACTTCTTGTAGTTAAACAAATCGTCGTCGAAATCGTCGTCGTCATCGTCGAAAAACCGTGTGCTTTTGCCGCTTTTTTTGTAAGCATCCATCTTTGGTTTCTTACTACGGTTGTCGTCGTCGCCCGGCTTTCTGTCTTTGTCTTTACTTTTTTTGCGCGGCTCAATTTTAGGAGCACTGAAACCTGTGGTGCCTATTTCGGCGCTTGGTTCAATGGGTACCCTGAAGTTGTCTGAACGAGCTGGGGAATCTGAGGAGCCTGTTGCTTGAGGAGCTCGGGGTGCAGGGCGGTCATTGCTGCGCTGTTCGGCTTCTTTTACGGCAAGTGCTCTGCCATTGATCACGTGGCCATCTAGACCATCGATTGCGGCAAGGGCTTCTTGTTTATCAGCCATTTCAACGAAGGCAAAACCCCTTGGCTTTCCCGTTTCACGGTCAGTGGCAATAGTGGCTTTGAGAACAGTTCCGTAAGCTTCGAAAAGTTGTCGAAGCTCTTGATTTGTAACGCCAAAGTCTAGTTTGGCAACAAAAATACTAGTCATAGAAGAAATTAAACGACGCAGAATTAGGTAAATACTTCAAGTTCTTGCTCCGAAATTAGAATAAAAATAAAAATTACAATGCTTTTTATAAAAAAATATTGCATTTGGTCCGTATTTCTACACGCGTGCTAAGCGACAAAGATCTTATATTTGCAGCATGCGCCTGATCAAGCAAATACCTCACGAGCATTTTTTGGTTCAAATCCATCAATACAATAACAAATATATTTTGAGTATTACCCTCGACGACTACGAGCAAATATTTAAAGTGCCAACTGATGTCGTCGCAGACCTTGCTTTGCTCGAAGCTGCCATTCAACCAGCCTTTTATTCGGCGTGTTTGCAAAACTTTATTCAAATGCGCGATCGTTGGCTTCATATCCAACAGCAAATCCAACAATAGCTTTATGAAAAACATTATTTTTTTAGGATTATCCCTTGTCTTATTCGGTGCATGTACTGAAACGAAAAAACCAAGCACGAAATCAATTCCCAAAGTTGAAGCCAAGGATCTAGAAGGGCTCAAAATTGCTTACTATGCCAACGACAGCATCAAAAAATACTTTGAATATTTCAAAAGGGAAGAAGCACAAGCAGAAAAGAAGCAACGTGCATTTGAAGCTGAATTGACGAAAAGAAATAAGGCTTATGAAGACTTTGTGATTAAAAAAGAACAAGAAGCACGCGCCGGGCTTTTATCTCAAAATGAATCGGCAATGGTGCAACAAAAAGCACAACAAATGCAGGCTGACTTAATGCGTTACCAACAGCAAGAAGGTCAAAAAATTGAAAAAGCTACCTTGAAATCGCTTCAGGACATCAATAAAAAAGTGGAAACTTGGGGTAAAAAATACTGTGAAATGCACAAAATTGATCTCTTACTGATTCAAGGAGAAGGAGGCCAGATCAACTACATCAATAAAAACATGGACGTCACCAAAGCTTTCATCAGTTTTTTAAATGAAAACCAAAAAGAAATCGAAAACGACCTCCAATAATGCGCCCAAACACAGCACTCAAAGAAAGCAATATCGCCGAATACTTGCTTTATATCTATCAAATTGAAGCTATGGTGCGTAGTTTTAACCTGGATCTTGATTTGATTAAAAACCAATTATTAATTCCGGGCTCTACAAGTCCTGAGCAATTGCTTGACCACCAACAATGGTATGAATCTCTGATAGCTGAGTTCCAACGTCGAGGTTTGCAAAAAGAGGGACACATTGAAGAAGTGGAAGAAGTACTCATGGAGCTTGTTTATTTACACAATACACTTTTGACAATCGTCAACGACGAGAAATATAAAGTACTTTGTGAACAAGCGCAGCCAGATCTTCTTGAATTCAAGAAACGCTCAAACATGAGCCAGCGTCAAGACATCGAGGCCTTACTTCACGCGATGTTCATGAAGTTGCAACTTAAAATGAAACAGCAAGAAATTAGTCCTGAAACAGAAGCAGCTTTTGATCTATTTCGCATTCAATTGGCTTATTTGTCAAGAGCATATAGTCAAATGAAATCAGGTGCACTTAATTTTTTTCAAAATTAACGCGCAGTCGGAAAATCTTCACGAGGGTCTAATATTCCCTTTTCTTTGTTCAATGCATAAATTAAATGTGAAATCCCGTTGCTGAGTGCAATGTAAGGTGCCTGTATATTGCGTTGATAAACTGCTACCTGCTGAAATACATCATCAGAAAGGGAAATCTGAGGGGCTTTGCATTCTATCAATAGAAAGGGTTTAAATGCAAAGTCATAGACAACGATATCCCAGCGTTTGGTAAATCCGTCATATTTGATTTGCTTTTCCACACTTATTTTTTCTAGCGCAAATCCGGATTGAAAGTGCAAATAAGCGATCAAGTGTTGCCTGACCCATTCTTCTGGCGTTAAAACAAGAAATTTACGCCTGATCAAACACTGCACCATTATTTTTTGATCAGCCTGGCGCTGGAGTTTGAGTGGTGCAGGAGGCAGACTTAGCGGCGTCAGTTCTTGCATTAAATTCCTGGCAAAATAAGGTTGATGTCCTTGTATTGCAAATCGAAAACCTTTCCTAAGACTTCGTTGGTTAGGATGCCCCTAAACATATAAACACCATTTCTGAATCCGGCGTGGGTTCTGATTAAGTCTGCTACACCTCCGCGATCCCCCATTTCAAGTAGGAGGGGAGATAAAGTATTTGAAAGGGCAAAAGAAGCAGTTCTTGAAACGCGGGATGCAATATTTGGCACGCAATAGTGCGTGACGCCATGTTTTTCAAAGGTAGGTTCGCTGTGATTGGTAATTCTGGAAGTTTCAAAACAGCCACCTTGGTCGATGCTGATGTCTAGAACCACAGATCCTGGTTTCATTTGTGCGATCATGTCTTCACTGACAACACATGGCGTACGGCCAATATTTGAGCGCAAGGCACCAATAACTACATCAGCTCTTCTGATGGCTTTGGCAAGTACTTTAGGTTGTAGTATTGACGTATGTACGCGAACGCCAAGATCGTTTTGCAAACGACGCAGTCTTGAAAGAGAGTTATCAAATACTTTGACAGAAGCACCTAATCCGAGTGCTGAGCGCGTAGCAAATTCACCCACTGTTCCTGCGCCAATCACGACAATTTCGGTGGGCTGTACACCCGCAATACCACCCAACATGAGCCCTTTACCTTGAGAGAATGAAGAGAGGAGTTCGCCTGCCACTAATATGGAAGTTGTTCCGGCAATTTCACTCATGGTGCGCACAATGGAGAATACACCTTCTTCATCGCGAATGTAGTCCCAGGCTATGGCAGTGACTTTCTTGGCGCTAAGGAGTTGTAAGATTTCTTTGGGTTGTGTAGCGAGTTGAAGTGCAGATATAAATGTCTGGTTACCGGGCATAAAACCAATTTCTTCTTCAGAAGGGGGCGCAACCTTTAAAATGATATCTGCTTGGTAAACGCCTTTGCGATCGTAAATAATTTGTGCGCCAGCTTCACTGTATTCGTTGTCTGAGAAATTGGATCCTTTTCCGGCATCTGTTTCAACCAACACCTGATGTCCGTTAGCGATAAGTAGTGAAACGGCCTCAGGTACCAATGCTACCCGACGCTCTTGGAAAGAGGTTTCTTTCGGGATTCCGATCAGAAGATCACCCTTCTTTTTTCTGACTTCTAATAAATCTTCTTTGGGAAGTAAACCGCCCTGTTGTATGAGCGTTTTTAGGATGTTTTGATCAGTTGTCATGATAAAGTTCTAGGGTTCTACTCAGGTCAGGATTCGTACGAATATACAGCCAAAAGTGCTGAATTGGAAGAATTTGCTTGATTTTTTCTGGCCATTCTACAAAAAAGAAAGCCGCTTCATCAAATAATTCTTCTAGGCCTAAATTGATCAATTCGGCTTCATTTTCAATGCGGTAGCAATCAAGGTGGTAAATTTTTGCTTTGGTTGGGCTGTCATATTGCTGAATGATTGCAAATGTTGGTGAACCTTCAAAATGCGCAACTTGTGCTGCTTGAATAAGTGCCGCAATCGTTGTTGTTTTGCCGGCACCCATATCGCCTTCTACGGCAATAAAAGCATCAGCAGATAAATAACTCCAAATTTCTTTGGCTATTCGATGGAGATCAGCGATGGTGACTTGCGGCCAAGTGGCAAGTAATTTTTTAGCGTTCATAGGGAACGAATTTTTCATCTTCCCACTGCATTAAACGCAATTCTTTCGCATCAAAAACGGCAAAGGTGTTGTACTGAAGCCAGTCGCCGGTATTGATGTATTTGGCCGAACCCACACGCAAGTCTAGCGGTAAATGTCGGTGTCCAAAAAGATAGAAGTCGTGATGTTGAAGTTGTTGCTGTTCTTTGACATACTGAAAAAGCCACTCTTGTTCAGCCCCTTTGTAAATGAAATCTTTTTTTCCGCCTTTTGCTCGACTTCTTCTCGACAAAAAGCTCGCTAATCCGATTCCAAAATTGGGATGTAATCGCGCGAACAACCATTGACAAATATGACTTCTGAAAAAGACTTTTAAGAATTTGTATTT
>JBEDCS010000149.1:0-5695 GCA_041176605.1 Bacteroidota bacterium | reverse complement strand
TTTTTTAAATTAACCGGATATCTACCAATTCTTGACCTATTCGTTGAATACCTGCAATTATTTTTTCGGTTTGTTTGATTGAAGGTTTCTTTTTTCCGCGAACATATTGTGATAGCAGTGCCGGATTCATGCCAATTCTTTTCGCCAAAAAATTGGCATTAATAACTTTATAATATTGAAAAAACTGAGGTAAATCAAACTTGAGCTTAATATCCTGAGTGGTCACTTGTATCCCTTTTTCTTCGAGTGAAAAATTAAGCGCTTCAATTAAATTTGAATAGAGTGAACTGATATCACTTGAAGTGGTATATACATTCATTTCATCAGCAAAAGCGGAATATCCGGTTGCAGTTTTTTCAACTGTAATTTCTATTTTTTTCATTGTCGTTTTATTTAATACCGGCTTGTTTAAATAATTTCTTCGCCAATCCTTTCCCTAACTCTTGACTTCCATGATTTGGAAAAATGATTATTCCATTTTTAATCTGATGCATTAACTTCATATGTGACCCCTTTTGGGATTTGACATACCATCCATCGTTCATTAAAATTCTTAAAGCTTCCGATGATTTTAAAACAAAGGTAAATTATTTTTAACTTTTTTACTTTATATAACCCATTTTTTTAATATTTTACTTTTTATACCCAACCTGCTCGCGATTGGCTTGCTGGATTTTGGTTTGTTCTTTTTGTAATAAACACTTGAGTACTTGGTCGATGTCGTTGAACTTTTGGTTGTGTAGTTTTTCAAGATCTGATAGTTTATCCGAAAGTTCCTGATAGGTCAATGCCCATTGACGAATCATGACAAAAGCACGCATGATTGAAATATTCATTTGAATTGCCTTTTTACTTTTCAAAATAGACGATAACATGGCCACACCTTGTTCTGTGAAAACAAAGGGAGCGGTCCCTCCAAAATATTTCATATGTGGTATCACATTTTGTGATACCAAGTTCTGCATTTCTATTTCTGTCAATTGAAACATAAAATCCTGCGGAAACCGGTCTATATTTCTGCGAACGGCTTGCTTCAAGGCTCTTGTTTCAACTTCATAAATCTTTGCTAAATCCATGTCTAGCAGCACTTTCTTCCCTCTAATTTCGAGGATGCTGTTTTTGATAAGTTCGAGTTCCATTATTTACTTTTTTATAATTTGAAATTCCTTCCCCAACACAAAAGGCGGCCTGCGGCCGCCTTTTGGATCGTTTGGTTGGTGGGAGAAGTTTAGGGTAAAACGACGAGGTCGTTGATTTCGACTTCGGTCACGAAGCGGCGCTGGCCGCCGGCCCTGTAAAAGCGCCCAACGAGCTTGCCTTCGATGGCGAGGTGCACTCCTTTGGCGCCACACTCTTCGAGTACTTTAGACCAGCGGCCCCAAGCGCTGAGCAAATGCCATTGGCTGCGCTGACGCATGATACCATTGGGGTCAAGATATTGCTCTTTGGTAGCTAAGGTAAAGCGCGTTATGCATTTGCCGTCTTCGAGTTGAACGGTCCTGGCAGCTGCGGTCATGTGGCCAATGAGGTTCACATGATTCATGTGTAAATTGGGCTGGATATCAGCATTCAATTTAGGCGACGTTTTCGGTGCGCGGCTGCTCATGGCTGATTTTTTTGGGCTGTACCATAATGAAATCATAGAGTTCTATGATGGTTGCAAAACGCTTTTCACCAGCTTTATTTTCATATTGCTGGTTGACCAATTTGCCTTCCACAACGACCTCCATGCCTTTCTCAAGTTTTTCGCCGACTTTTTCAGCAATTTTGCCCCAAGCATTGATGGTATGCCACTGCGTGAAATCATGCCATTCGCCGTTTTTATCCTTGAAATTTTCGTGTGTCGCTAATGAAAAACGGGCCAATAAACGACCTGAATCAAATTTGACCATTTCGGGCTGCCCACCAAGGCGTCCCATCAGACTAACTTTGTTTTTTAATGCATTCATAAGTGAAATATTTAAATGTGAAGTTCAAAGTTGGTGAAGCCAGCCACGAAGATTCGGTTGTTAAGTACTTATAATCGGATTATTTTCTCAACCTCATGTATAAAAGCTAAAAAGCATTTATTTTCAGTTATTTATGCAACATATTCAATAAAATAGCGTCTACTACGTTTGTACCAAAATTTACGCACATGTCTAAAATCAAAAACAATCTTTACTTTAAAATTGGCGGCATTGTATTGATCGCCTTGCTCTTACTCATCCCAACAGGCATGATCAAAAGCATCATCTATGAACGCGAACAGACACAGCAAGAAGCTATCGATGAAGTCAGTGAAAAATGGGGTGGCGAACAAACATTACAAGGCCCTGTGCTCACAATCCCTTACACGCGTTATGTCAAAGAAATCGACAAGGCTACCGGTAAAGAAAAATTGGTTCAAATCACTGAAAGACTGCACATTTTGCCAAGCAAACTCGATATTCAAGCTACAGTTAAGCCTGATCGCCGACACCGCGGCGTTTATGAAATTGTAGTGTATAATTCAGTGCTCCATGTGAGCGGAGCTTTTACCAAACTTGATTTCAAAGAACTCGAAAACAAGGGGCATGCCTTCAAATTCAATGAAGCAACTATAAATGCTGGTATTGACGATTTGCGCGGTATTGAAAAACAAATCAACCTGAATTGGGATGGCCAATCAATTGCCTTTAACCCGGGTGTGAGCAATTCAGATATTTTCTATTCCGGAATCAATGCTAAAGTTTTGATTTCACCAACAGATGACCATTTGTACCGTTTTAGTTTTGATGTAGAACTGAAGGGAAGTCAGAAACTCTACTTTACGCCGGTTGGAAAAGAAACAGATGTTGTGTTGAATTCTGATTGGAAAACACCCAAATTTGACGGTGCTTTCTTGCCTGACCAACACAGAACAGATAAAGCAGGATTCAAAGCACACTGGAATGTCTTGAATTTAAACCGCAATTATCCACAAAGCTGGACAGGATCTTCGTACAAACTACGCGATTCATCTTTTGGCGTTGATTTAAAATTACCTGTAGATAATTACCAGAAATCGCACCGCACTATTCACTATGCTCTGTTGTTTATTGGGCTGACTTTCTTGGTGTTCTTCTTTATTGAAATATTCCAATCGTCTGGTATTCACCCTATTCAGTATATCCTTGTTGGTATTGCATTGGTGGTGTTTTATACACTCCTATTAGCGTTTTCGGAACATATTCGCTTCAATTTTGCCTTCTTGATTGCAGCTGCAGCTACAGTCATTTTGATCAGTACTTATGTGAGGGCGATCTTGAGCTCTATGAAACTCAGTTTGTTCATTGCTGGCTTACTCACGATGCTTTATCTCTTCATTTTTGTCATTATCCAACTAGAAGATTTGGCACTCTTGATCGGTAGCATTGGCGTATTTATCATCCTTGGATTGGTGATGTACTTCTCTAGAAAAATTGACTGGTATAGTATCAACCAACCGAAAGACGTCGTTTAACGCGTCCAGATTTCAAAACTTTTCAAAGCTTGGTGCTGCAACATGGACAAACCGTTCATGACTGCAGCACCATTTTTTTTGGCGCGTTTCATCAGTTCGGTTTCAGCCGGATTATACACCAAATCAATGACTAAATGAGCGGCTGTTAAATGCGCGAAAGGGAGTTCAAGGCAATCATTGACATCTGGAAATGTTCCGACAGGCGTGCAATTGACAAGCACTTTACAGGCGCGCAACATATGCTCGTTGATGTCTTCATAGGCATAGGTGCGCTGTGCTTCGTTTCTTGTTCTGGAAATATAAAAAACATCGAGCCCTATTTGCTTGAATACATGTGCCACTGCCTTAGAAGCACCACCCGTTCCAAAAATGAGGGCCCGTTCGTGCTCAAAAGTTAAAAATGGCTTGATGCTTTGGGCAAAACCATAAGCATCCGTATTGTATCCAACCGTTTGGCCTTCTTGGAAAGCCACAACGTTAACTGCTCCTACTTGTGCAGCGCTTTCATCAAGGCGATCTAAAAAAGGGATGATGCTTTCTTTATAAGGAAAGGTTACATTGAGTCCAGATAAGTTTTGAGCAAAAATCGATTGAATCTCTACTATATCATTCAATTCGAAATTGCTGTACTTCGCATCAATATTGTTTTTCTCAAAGTAATCCTCGAAAAAAGAGGCTGAGAAGGAATGTGCGAGGGTTTTGCCAATGAGGCCGTAGTGTTTGGTCATGCTACTGAACGGCAAAAATTAAAGGGAGTGTAAAATGCATCGATACTGCTTTTCCATTGACCATGCCCGGCTTCCATTGTGGCATACTTGCTACCAAACGAATGGCTTCTTTATTACATGGCGGACAATGAGTACTGGCTTTCATGATTTTGATATCCTCTATCAGGCCTTGCTTATTTACAACAAATTGAACAAACACTTTATTGTACATCTCCTTTTGGGAAAATTCTATCACTTCATTTAAATTGATGTTGTCGCGGATAAATTTATTCATAGAATCATATCCACCAGGAAATTCAGCATCGACCTCGACAATATCATAAATCTGATTGGTGTCAAGTTTTGTAGCAGGTTCTTGACCATAAATGAAGTTCGCTATAACGAGAAAGGAAAGGATAAAGATTGTTTTCATCCTACAAACATACAAATGTTTAACTTTACCGCATGCAAGGATTAATCCTGAAATCTACTGGGAAATGGTATCAAGTTTTGTTGGAAGACGGCCAACACGTGCAAGCCAGCATTCGCGGAAAATTGCGCTTGGAAGGTCTGAAAACAACCAACCCAATAGCAGCTGGTGATCGCGTGCAAATGGAACCAGGATCCGATGAAGGATGGGCCATCACAAGCATACTACCTAGGCAAAATTATATTGTTCGAAAGGCCACCAACCTCAGTAAGCAGATGCAAATTTTAGCGGCTAACGTTGACCGCGCTTATTTGGTCGTTACTTTGAAGTCGCCGATTACTCAAATTGCGTTTATCGATCGCTTTTTAGTAGCAGCAGAATCTTTTAGAATTCCGACAACCTTACTTTTTAATAAAATAGACCTCTTTGATGAGGCCGACACCGAGTATTTCGAAGCACTCCGAACTATCTATGAAAATTTAGGCTATCCTTGCTACGGAATTACCTCTGAAGACGCTAGCACAATTGCTTTTCTTCGGGAAGAAATTAAAGATAAGCAGGTCATGATTTCGGGCAACTCTGGCGTAGGAAAAACTACGCTTGTCAATGGCCTCGACCCCAATCTAGACCTCAGAACAGGTGAAATTTCTAAGGCGCATGAACAAGGCAAACATACCACCACCTTTGCCGAAATGCATGCCTTGAGCTCAGGGGGGTATATCATTGACACGCCTGGCATCAGAGCTTTTGGTTTAGTTGATCTTGAAAAAGAGTATTTTGCACATTATTTTCCAGAAATGCGCGCACTTTTAGGCGAGTGTCGTTTCAATAATTGCAAGCACCTAAATGAGCCGCATTGTGCCGTAAAAACAGCGGTTGAAACAGGCCAAATTGCGCCACATCGCTATCAAACTTATTTGCAGCTCATGCACGAAGATGCTTCTGATCCATACCGCAGAAGCGAGTTTTCATAATTCAAAAAGTCTCCAAAATGAGAGTTGTCATTCAGCGCGTTCAGAAAGCATCAGTTGAAATTCAAGGACAAATAGTTGGTGAAATAAAGCAAGGCTTACTCCTACTTCTAGGGATTGAAAC
>JBEDCS010000148.1:0-17944 GCA_041176605.1 Bacteroidota bacterium | reverse complement strand
ACTGGTCTGCTCCACAAAACCTAGGTGTTCAAATCAATAGCTCCTTAGACGACACGCATTTCCAACATTACCCAAAGCTCAATAAGATTGTTTGGGCCAGCGTAAGTGAACTCGATGGTGTGTTTAGCTATAATTTATTTGAAAGCAACCAAACAGCGCTACCAGCCGTATTTTTTGCTCCAAAATCTGAATAGTGCCGCGTTATTTCATTTCCTTAGCTTATGATGGCAGTGCTTACCACGGCTGGCAAATACAGCCAAATGCAGCCAGTGTACAACAAGAAATTGAAACGGCACTTTCTAAGCTTCATGGCAATCAAGCCATTGAAGTTGTCGGATGCGGCAGAACCGATGCCGGTGTGCATGCCCAACAATATTTCCTGCATACCGATCTTCCCATGCAATGGGATCCTCAACAATTGGTGTTCAAACTCAATCGCATGACACCACCAGACATCGCATTTTTTCAGGCTTGGGAAACCCCAACAGATCTCCATGCGCGTTTTGATGCCAGCCAGCGCACCTATCGTTACTTCATACATCACCACAAGGATCCATTTAAAAATAGCACGAGTTGGCATCATCAAACCAGCTTGGACGTGAAAGCCATGAACGAAGCTGCTAAGCATCTTCTTGGCCAACAAGATTTTGGTTCTTTTGCCAAGCTGCATACAGATGTCAAAACCAATATCTGCGAAGTATTTACTGCACAATGGCATATCACCGAAAACGGCCTTTATTTTGAAATTACAGCCAACAGATTCTTGCGCAATATGGTGCGTGCCATTGTTGGCTCACTTGTAGAGGTGGGGCTCGGAAAAACAAAAGCCTCAGCACTTCCTGACATCATTGCCGCCAAGAATCGTGCTGAGGCCTCGATTTCTGCTCCTGCGCAAGGGCTATTTCTGTGGAAAATCACCTATGAAAAGGCACCAGAACTGGCTTAGTCCGGTTGGTTCATTTCCCATTCTCTGTAGAGGTCAAAATAACTTTTGGTTTCAAGAATAATAGCACCGCCAAGCGTGTCGCCATATTTAGCAGGTAAACCACCAGTGTAAACTGTTATTCGGCCAATAGCACTACTTGGCACATTGAAAACTTCATTGGATTTTATACCATCGAGCATATAAATCATATCGCCTTTTCTCGCTCCTCTAAACATGAGGCCGCCGTCTTCATCTTTTTTGATATCTGAATTAGAGTTAGCGACCATGTCAACCACACTAAACTTGTCTGCTCTGTACTTGATTTGTTTGGCACTGATGGTCATCATTGGCACTTCACTAATTTGAATGCGCGCCTTTTCATAACGGCCTCCACCTACTATAATGGCTTGGGTTTGCTGAACTTTTGATTGAAAATAAACAGTGCCTGCATTGGCATAGGCGTCGATGAGTACTTCGACAGTTACTTTTTCTGTACTGTCTTTTTGAAAATAACCAGCCACTTGGTAAGTACCTGCAGGTACACCAACAATTCTAAAGCGACCCTCTTCATTTGAAAGCGCTAAATAAACATGACCATTTTCTCTGATCATGGCTTTAGCACCCGCTATTGGCTGTTGGGTTGCAAAATTGACGAAAGTACCGATGACATCACCAGTTCCAGATTGGGCAACTGTGTTTATGGCTGCTACGAGCGTCCACACAAAAAAGAAGTATTTCATAAGCATGTTTTCTTTAAAGATGCCTATGCTCTACTTTTTCCATAAAATTATGCAGAGATTGTTGCGCTCGAGGTAGGAATTTCTCTGTCTACCTTTTTAAACAAGCCTTGTAGTACTTTACCAGGGCCTACTTCTATGACTTCTGTACAGCCATCGGCCAACATGTTTTGCATGATTTGAGTCCAGCGTACGGCACCCGTGAGTTGCGTTACCAAATTAGCTTTGATTTGAGCCGGATCTGTTACGGCTTGGGCATTTACATTCTGATAAACGGGGCAACTTGGCGTAGCAAAATGTGTGGCTTCAATAGCTGCGGCTAATTCTTCGCGGGCAGGTTCCATGAGCGGTGAATGAAAAGCACCACCAACTTGCAAAATAAGTGCGCGTTTGGCACCTGCTGCCGTTAGGGCGGCGCAAGCCGCTTCTACTGCACCGACACTTCCTGATATCACGAGTTGTCCGGGGCAGTTGTAATTGGCTGCAACGACCACGCCGTCTATTTCAGCGCAAATGCGCTCCACCACATCATCTTCGAGGCCAAGAATGGCAGCCATTGTTGAAGGCTCGAGTTCACAAGCTTTTTGCATGGCAGCTGCGCGTTGCGCCACCAAGCGAAGTCCGTCTTCAAAAGAAAGGGTCTTGTTGGCCACCAAAGCAGAAAATTCTCCTAAGGAGTGCCCTGCAACCATGTCTGGCTGAAAAGAATCGCCTAAACAAGCCGCTAAAATAGTGCTGTGCAAAAAGATAGCTGGTTGGGTTACATTGGTTTGTTTGAGCGCTTCTTCTGATCCTTCAAACATAATTTGTTGGATATCAAAGCCAAGTATGTCGTTTGCTTTAGCAAATAAGTTGCGTGCAAGTTCAGATTGTTCATAGAGGTCTTTGCCCATTCCTGTAAATTGAGCTCCTTGACCAGGGAATACATATGCTTTCATGCGTCAAATTTGGGGGTAAAATTAATAAAACCCAGCAATTAGAGTTGCCCTTCTGAATGATACTTCCCATTTTTGAAAATGCGGACCTTTTGCAAAATGCCATCTTGGTCGTAGTCATAGACCTTACCATCAAACAACTGACCATTTTTAAATTCGCCATCCATCCATATTTCATCGTTGGCGTTATAAACCTTGTTATAGCCGTTTGGCACAAAGCGCAGACCCTTCATTTTTGGATTGGTCAAGTGTGGAGGATAAATGGTTACATCTTGTGTTTGCCCAACATGTGGAACCACTTGCACCTGTTTCGGACTCGCTTTTTGAGCAGCACCTATTTTTCCGGTGTCATCAATTTGAAAGGAACTCAATAACTGACCCTGTTGGTCATAGCGCGCCACTTTTCCACGGACTTCACCTGCTTTAACGGTGTAGGATAATGCTAACCTGCCATTGGGATGAAAATGCTGTACCAAACCACTTTCTTGCCCCTCATTATTGAAATTTGCTTTGTAAGCAACTTGGCCATTTTCATAATATCTCGTGAGCGGGCCCTTGTAACCATTTTTACCGAAAGTCCCTTGCTCGGCAATTTTACCATTAGTATGATACCTTGTGTAGGGGCCTTCTGGTCGGTTATCTGAATAATTTCCTTTGAGTTTTGGCGTTTTGCCGTCCTTGTAATATTTGATCCACTGGCCTTGTTTTCTGCCATTGACGTAATATCCCTCCTCGACTTTAGTGTCTTTGGAAACGCCAGTTTGGGGTAGTTCTTTTCCCGTAAAGACCCATTTACCCTCTCTTTTCCCAGAGGAATTGCGCTTATTTTGAGCATAAAACTGAACACTCAAAAAAAGGCATAAAAGACAACTGATTGTACGTAAAATCACAACGCCAATTTACGAATTTTGGCTAACTTTGGTTTTCTATGCAAAGCATCGATCCTAAAGAATTGCCAATTCAGCGTTTGCACCAACTTTTACTTGGTGCCATTGGCCCGCGTCCTATCGCATTTGCGTCTACAATTGACGCCAATGGCCATCACAACTTAGCGCCTTTTAGTTTTTTCAATGTCTTTAGTGCCAACCCTCCTATTTTGGTGTTTTCACCTGCTAGGTCCGGACGCACGGGGCAAAGCAAAGACACCTACAACAACGTAAAAGCTGTGCCTGAAGTCGTGATCAACGTGGTCAATTATAACATGGTGCATCAAATGAGTTTGGCAAGTTCTCCTTATGCCCCAGAGGTCGATGAATTTGTAAAAGCTGGCTTCAGTGCTTTGTCTTCAGAAAAAATCAAACCGCTCAGAGTTGCCCAAGCACCGGTACAGTTTGAATGTAAAGTCAATCAAATCATTGAACTTGGTCAAGAAGGCGGTGCAGGTAATCTCATCATCTGTGAGGTTGTTCAAATCCACCTCGACCCGAACATCCTCAACGAACAAGGCCTCATCGATCAGCACAAAATAGACCTCATTGCCCGAATGGGCGGAGACTGGTATTGCCGCGCAGATCAAAACTCAATGTTTGAAATCAAAAAGCCCATCACTACTTGCGGTATTGGCTACGACTCGCTTCCGGCCGATATCAAAAATAGCACAGTCCTGAGCGCCAACGACCTCGGCCAGTTAGCCGGCATAGAAGCCTTGCCCAATGAAACCGATGTCAACGAATACAAACTCATCGAACTTGCACCGCTGTTCCTTGAACTCGAAGACGACGCCCCAGCCCTTGAAACTGCCTTGCACCAAAGAGCTAAAGCACACCTTTCTCAAAACGAACTAGAAGCCGCTTGGCTTACCCTATTATCTTTTAACAACTAACAAACAACCATTTCCATGTTCAAATTTACCGGAACCATCAAAGTCATTCAAGACACTCAAAAAATCTCTGACAAATTCCAAAAGCGCGAGTTTGTAGTTACCGACACTACTTCGATGTACCCACAAGACATCATGTTTCAGGCTACCCAAGACAAATGCAACATCCTGGACCAATTTCAAGTCAATGACAACGTAGAGGTGTCATTTAACTTACGTGGCCGCGAATGGACATCACCACAAGGCGAAGTCAAATATTTCAATACAATTGAAGCATGGCGCATTGAAAAACAAGGTCAAAGTCAAGGAATGGGCATGCCAAGTGCCGGGCCATCTGCTATGTCTCTAGACACAGATCCGCTTCCAGGAGCAAGCGCAGCAAGTTCTGAAGACGACGACGATCTTCCGTTCTAATCAATAAAAAGCATTTTAGAAAATCCCTAAAGCCAGGGTTACACCCACTAAAATACTCACGAGTTTCAGTAAATTGAACTTGTGGTTTTCGGTTGTTTCAAAAATAATGGTGGTTGAGATATGCAAGAACATACCAACCACCACTGCTAAAATCATATTGACGTTCAAGCCCAATTGCTCAGTCGTGATGCCCAGACCCAAAAACGCGCCAAGCGGCGTCATGAGTCCAAATGCAATCAAAATTACCCAGGCCTTTTTTCTCGACAATCGGGTGGCTAACAATAAGGTCATGAGCGCAATTGCTACAGGTATCTGATGAAAAACAATTCCCCAAAAGAAACTTCCATTCCAAGACAAAAAATGATCATTGACATTAATTCCCGGGATCAGCATATTTCCTAAAGGAATACCTTCCAAAACTGAGTGCACAGAAAGCGAAATAAATAAAGTCCATGGCATCGCCTGACCTTTGTGCACGTGAACATGTCCGTGTTCGATTCCTCCTGAAAAATATTCCAATACCAATTGAACTAAAAAGCCAAGTAGAATAAATATACCCACTTGAAAAACGGGTAAAGACCCATGGGCATGCTGCTCATGACCTTCATGTGCGCCATAAAGTTCTGGCAATAAATGTTGAAAGATGACAGCCAACAAAAAACCACCACTAAAAGCCAGTGCCAATTTGATGTACTGGTTTTTGTTCGTCGCATTGAAATAACTTACAACTGTGCCACCCAAAACGACAGACAAAATTAAAATGAGTTCTATGAGGTAAAAATTCATGGTTTCTTTTTAGCAATGAGAATAAGGCGCTCACTTGTAACTGAATCATAGGCCGCCAGACTGTAGGAGCCAAATGTTTCAAGCAACTCAAAATTTGGCGCGAGGAGCGCTTGAAAATCTTGAACGCGAAGTGCTTGCACGCGTTCCGTGTAAGGACCAATAAGCGCCGCCTGACTCGGGTCATGAATGCTGATTTCTTTATAGATGTGCCCGTCAGTTGCCCATCGCTTGATCTCAAATCGAATATCACCGCGCAACACAGTCTCCGTTGCTACCAAGTTGGAAATCACTTTTTGAGCATTTAGAAAATCTATAACCAAAAGCCCTTCGGAATCCAGCATGTCTGAGATGGACTGACATACCCGCTGATTATCTGCGAGGTCGTCAAAATAGCCAAAACTTGTAAATAAATTGAAAACAGCCCCAAAGCGCTTATTGGGAATGGCCTCACGCATATCGTGAACCAAAAATTGAAGATTGTTGAGTGCCAATGTTGCCTGAGCTTCTTTGGCTAATTGAATGCTATTGGCAGCTAAGTCTGCTCCGGTAACTTGAAAACCAAGTTTTGCAAGGGTAATAGAATGACGCCCTTTTCCGCAGGCGAGATCGAGGACCGCTGTTTGAGATGCAAGTTGGAGGTGCGCACAAAGTTTTTCAATGAAAACTTTGGCTTCTTCGTCATTGCGGTTTTGGTACAACAAATGATAATAGGGTGAATCAAACCACTCGGCAAACCATTCTTTCTTTGGCATAGTGCAAATTTACAACTTTCTTTTCCTAATTTCGAGGGATGTTACGGATCGGTCTTACAGGTGGTATTGGCTCAGGCAAAAGTATGGTAGCTTCCATTTTGGAACACATGGGCTACCCCGTTTTTTACTCAGACTTCGAAGCGAAAGCATTATATGATACGCATCAGGGATTAAAATCCGAATTAATTGCGCTCATTGGTGATGAGCTCTATGACGCAACAGGTTTTAAAAAAGACGTATTAATTCATGCAATTTTTGAAAATCCAGCTTTAAAAGAAAAGATTGAAAGTCTAGTACATCCAAAGGTAAGAGCCGCATTTGAAGAGTGGGCCGCCAAACAAAGCACCGAACTTGTTTTCAATGAGGCCGCTATTTTGTTTGAAACAGGAGCCTACTTGCAATTTGATGCGACTATTTTGGTAAGCGCTCCAGTTGAATTGCGACTTCAAAGAGTTGTTTCAAGGGATGGCCTTTCTATCCAAGAAATAGAAAAACGGATACAGACACAATGGCCCGATGAACAAAAAAAGTTACTGGCTGATTTCATTATTGAAAATGACGGCAGGGCAATTCTCAAACAAATTGAAGAAGTACTGCTTCAACTGAAGTCTAATTGAAAGGGTCACAAATTTTAATACACCATTTTGATGCTGATACTGCGGTCTTGTTGAAATTTAAAACAACAGTCTTCAAAACTTGGTACACTCAGATTAGGCCTGACGTTATTCGAAAAAGCGTAGCCTTCTGTCGGGACGCCAAAGAAATTTTTATCGCAAATTTTGTTCTGGTTGACGTCATGATAAACCACAACTGCGTATTTGCCGGGTTCTAGGTCTTTAAAGGTATAAGTGACTATTCCTTTTTGGGCATCAGTGCGCGCCAAACGATACGTAGTACCCACCTTTGCAAAGGTTTCAGGATTTCTATAGAGTGCAAACTCGACCCATCCTTTGGCACTAGATACGGCACTTACACTGACCTGTAAATCGAATTTGGAATTGGAGGGGGATTGAACAGCAAATGAGGTCAAGATACTCCATAAGCAGAGAAAAACGAATAACTTCATAACGCTAGATTTATTCCGATAAACGAACGTTCAAGCCAATATTGAACTGTAAATTTTTGATGCTCAAAGACTCCGAATTGAAAAGCTGCTGCCATTCATTGAAGGCGCCTACTTCTAGCCCATTGCTGAGATCCCGAAACCCGCGGTAGGCAGAGGCCCGAATACCGAGTCTTTTGATAGGGTTCCACTGTAAATAGGCAAAATAACCCATATCGAGTTTGGCTTGGGTATGTTCCCCAATTTCCGTACTCAATAAAATAGGTTCTGCAGCACCTGGATAATAAGCATAGAAGTCTTTTTGCATCTGACCCTGAACGCGGTAGCGATATTGCAAACCACCACCTGCATGCACACTCAGTACTTTTAATTCTAGGCCTAAAGGCAAGGTCAGGAGTTCACCTGTGGCAACTTTATTGCAGAGTAATAAATAAGAAAGTCCGTCGGGATCCGTGGCCCATTCAGTGGTTTGATATGCTAAATTTTGATGTGCGTAGCCTAAACCGCTGTAAAGCGTCATGACCTTTAAGAAGGTGTAGCCCACTTGGATTTCGCCACCTGCTGTTGCTTTCCAAAAAGATTTTGGATCAAAGGGTTGCTGACTGAGCGCATAGGCTTGCTGAAATTCTTGCTTATTGGCGCCAATTTCAGCCTGAAGGCCCCAGCGCCATTGGGCGCTGCTGCCAAACCAGACGAATAAAAATAGAGTAATCAGACTGAGCCTAAACATTTTTTAACCAAGAAATGGATAACGGTAATCTGTAGGTGGTACAAATGTTTCTTTGATGGTACGGGCAGAAACCCAGCGCAATAAATTCATGGCTGCACCTGCTTTATCGTTGGTGCCCGAACCGCGGGCTCCGCCAAATGGTTGTTGACCTACAACAGCCCCTGTTGGCTTGTCGTTGATATAGAAATTTCCTGCCGCATTGGCTAATTTGGTGGTAGCCATTTGGATGGCGTAACGATCGGTAGCAATGATGGAACCCGTCAATGCATATTCGGATGTTTGATCGAGTAACTCAAGTGTTGCCTCAAACTGTGCATCAGGATAAACATAGATGGTCAAGACTGGGCCAAAAATTTCTTCGACCATAGTGCGGAATTTCGGATTGGTCGTGACTATCGTGGTAGGCTCAATAAAGTAACCTTTGGACTTGTCATAGTTTCCGCCTGTAATAATTTCTGCATCGGTTTGTGCCTTGGCGTAATCGATGAAGGCCGCAATTTTATCAAAAGCGCGTACATCAATAACTGCATTGACAAAATTGGAGGAGTCTTCAGGGCTACCTTGCTTAAATGAGGTGACTTGCTCCACCAAAATTCTTTTGACCTCAGGCCATAAACTCTCGGGAACGTAAGCGCGAGAAGCTGCAGAACATTTTTGCCCTTGGAATTCAAATGCACCTCTGGATAATGCGGTGGCTACCTCGGCTGCTTGTGCGCTTTGGTGTACCATCACGAAGTCTTTACCGCCAGTTTCGCCGACAATACGCGGGTAAGACTTATATTTTTCAATGTTGTTGGCAATATTCTTCCAGAGCTGTCTGAATACACCTGTTGATCCTGTAAAATGTATGCCTGCAAATTCAGGATGCGTAAAGATCTCCTCCCCTGCAATTTGTCCGCTTACCGTGACCATGTTAATAACTCCGGCCGGCAAACCTGCTGCTTCAAATAAATCCATGATTACTTGCGCAGAATAAATCTGTGTTTCAGCGGGTTTCCAAACCACAACATTACCCATTAAAGCAGGTGCTGCTGATAAATTTGCAGCAATTGAAGTAAAATTGAAAGGAGTTAATGCGAAAACAAAACCCTCTAAAGGCCTATACTCTAAGCGGTTCCACATGCCCGGTAAAGACTCTGGTTGTTCTTTGTAGATTTGGGTCATGTATTGCACATTGAAACGGAAGAAATCAATGAGCTCACAAGCTGCATCTATTTCAGCCTGAAAAACATTCTTGGACTGCGCCAACATAGTGGCAGCATTCATGCGGTCTCTAAAGGGGCCGGCAAGTAAATCTGCAGCGCGTAAGAATACGGCTGCGCGCTCTTGCCATGGAAGTGCAGCCCATGCAGTTTTAGCAGCAAGTGCGGCATCGATAGCTAATTTAACATGGCTTGCATCTCCCTGATTGTAATAGCCAAGAACATGCTGATGATCATGAGGTATCGTTAGCGCCTTTTTATTTTGAGTTTGTACTTTTTGACCTCCAATATACATCGGCACCTCAATAGGAGCTTGGTTTTTGAGTTCGTGGTATTTCGCGATGAGCGAAGTGTGTTCAGGCGTGCCTGGAGCATAAGGCCTAACTGGCTCATTTTTAGCTACCGGTACGTTAAAAAATGCGTTTGCCATATAACTTTGATAATAATGGTTGTTATTGTTGATTGATTCTACTCGTTATTCATTGAAAAGCCCTACAAATTTACAAAATCTTTGGCTCCACTTCGCCACACAAGTTACGTTGCTAATTGAACCAGATATCCCGAATCAGCTCCTCGCCGACATGCGCATTGCAACGGCCAATAATGATTTGTTTGCCATGAAAAAGTTCGTCGCGCATGACACTAGAATCAATGGAAAGATAGAGTGTATTATTCACGATTTTGATTTCTTTAGTGCGTTGTGCCACTGCAGGCCCCATCAGTTCGGGCCATGCCGCAATGAGGTCATAGGATTTCATTTTCTCTTCAAGTCCGTAGGCTTTCATGATGCCTTTGACTAATTGGCCAAGGGGTTTTTCTTCACCCTGTCTTTTAAAATCGTTGTTCATAGGGTATGGGCTTGATTTTCTTTGATTTCGATGAGTTGAGTTGCACCAGGCAATTTACTAAATAAATCGCGCATGCGCACAGGGTCTGTGTCGGTAATGATCACTTGTCCGAAATAATCGGCACTTACGAGTGCGATGAGTCTTTCGACGCGTTGTTGATCGAGTTTGTCAAAGATGTCGTCAAGGAGTAAAATGGGCTTGACGCCTTTGTGTGCTTTAAGCCAATCAAATTGTGCCAAGCGCAAGGCAATTATAAACGACTTTTGCTGGCCTTGAGAGCCAAATTTCTTGACAGGATGTCCTTTGATGGTGAAAAGGAGGTCGTCTTTGTGAATGCCCACATTGGTGTACTGCGTGAAGGCGTCTTTTTTTGCTGCAGCAGCCAATAGCTCTTCGTATGGACCATCTGCTAATTGCGAGCGGTAACTGAGGTCAACGTCTTCGGCTTGCTGCCCAATTTCTTGGTAAAAACGCTTGAAAACAGGAATAAATTCTTCTAAAAATTCTTTGCGCTTGGTATATATATAATTGGCCGCAGGGATAAGTTGGACATCCCAGATTTCTATGGCGTCCGGGTCAAAAAGCCGGTGTTCGTACATGTTGCGCAATACGGCATGGCGCTGCTCGAGAACTTTAGCGTAGCGCTGGATTTCTTCGAGGTACTTTTTATCGAGCTGAGACAAAATGCCGTCCATCCATTTGCGGCGCAATTCAGAGCCGTCGGCAATGAGGTCACCGTCGTAAGGTGAGATGAAAACAACAGGGAGCTTACCAATGTGATCGGTGAGTTTGTCATAGGCCTTTTTATTCCACTTGACCAATTTCTTGACGCCTGCTTTATAGGCCACCTGAACTTCGTGGGTTTTTTCCGGAAAATGCCATTGACTAGAAATAGAAAAAAACGGTTGCTCGAAGCGCATGTTTTGGCGGTCATTGACATTGAGATAGCTTTTGCACATGCTCAGGTAATAAACCGCATCCAAAATGTTGGTCTTGCCCGCACCATTTTGGCCTACTATACCGTTAATCCCGGCAGTAAGCTTGAGATCGAGGTCCGTGTAGTTCTTAAAATTGACTAAATGCAGTGCAGACAAGTACATAAAACAAAGATACGGAATAACTACCTTTGCCTCATGTCGCGTACGCAAATTCTCAATGCTCATTTAGCCTTGCTTTTGGTCAATGTACTTTATGGCGCCAATCATGTGCTTGCCAAAGGTGTGATGCCGCGCTACCTCGACCCCAATACTTTTATTTTGTTGCGTGTTTCTGGCGCTACTTTACTGTTTTGGATCTTGCTGAGCATGCAAAAACGCAAGCCCATTGAGCGCACTGACTATTGGCGCTTTGTGGCCGCAGGTTTGTTTGGTGTAGCTGTTAACCAACTCTTTTTCTTTCATGGACTCAATTTATCTTCGGCCTTTAATGCCGGGATCATTATGGCGCTCAACCCCGTGATGGTGGTGGTTTTGTCGGCAATTTTGATGAAAGAAAAACTCAAATTTCAGGGTTATTTTGGCATAGCCCTTGGTGCAGTTGGGGCTATTTTATTGACCATCAGCTCTGGGAAGTTGCCCGGTTCGTCTTCTATCGGAGATCTTTACCTCCTGATCAACGCATTTAGCTATGCGCTTTATTTGGTCTTATCCAAACCCTTACTCCAAAAGTACTCGCCGATTCAAGTGATTACTTATGTTTTCAGCATCGGGCTCATTTTACTCTTACTCTTTCCTCCTACCTGGACGCAACTAGGTGCTGCACAATTCAATTTGATTCCGGCCGAAGCCTGGTATAAAATCACATACGTCATTGTTGGGGTGACATTCTTAACCTATTTACTCACCATTTTCGGACTCAAGTACGTGAGTGCCACCATTTCGAGTGCGTATATTTACACGCAGCCCGTGATGGTTGCTATATTCACTTTCGTTTTTGCCTATATCGGTTGGGCCGATGATTTTTCTAATACAATTACTAGTGAGCGCATCTTGTATATGTTGCTTATTTTTACTGGTGTATACCTTGTTTCTTTACGTAAACCGCGACCATGAAAAACTTTGTTTTACTACTATTTGTCTTTACAAACCTATCCATCGTTTTTGCCCAACTCCCGGCCCTAGACCACAAAGCCTATGACCTCTGGAAGCGCGTTGAGAAAGAACAGCTCTCTAGCAATGGTAAAATACTTACCTATGAGCAAAGTTTATTGCGTGGCAATACTGAACTTCACCTCTATTTCAAAGAAACGCAGAAACACGACTCCATTCTTCGAGCAAAAGATGCATTCATTGCACCCGATGAAAGCTATATCGCTTATAAAGTTGTGCCCGATTACGATTCATTGAGAAAACTCGAGTTAAACAAAGTAGATAAAAAGAAGTGGCCCAAAGATTCTCTGTTTATTCAGTATTTAGCTACTGATACGCTGCTTTCTTTCGCTAAAGTAAAAAGTATCCAACAAGCGGCAGATGCACCGGTTCTTGGTTTTCTTCAAGAAGTGACGCCGCCAAAGCCCGTTAAAACCGAGCCAAAAAAGCTTGAAAAGCTATGTTTCTGGAAAAAACCAATTGTAGCACCTACCAACCCGTATAAAACCGATGGGCAAAGACTCATGATTTATACTGCAGGGCAAAAAAATATTCCGTTTGTAGATAGTATCACGCAATTTGCCTTGAGCCCAGACGGCAAATATGTAGCTGTTCTGAAGCACCATAAAGTCAAGTTCGATTCTTCGCAGGTAGCTATTCTCACCACACAAGATTTAAAAGTAATCAAGGCCTTTGAATTAGTACCGCAGGCCGAACAACTCACCTGGAATAAGCAAGCAACACAATTGGCTTATCTTTATAGTACAGATACTACCAAAGTTAAAAATTACCAACTAGCGCTCTACAATTTGAGTACGCAAGCAAGCAGCAACTTTGGCGATTCTCTCGATTTTGAAAAAACAAAAAATGGCGAATTTCAGCAAGTAGCTGCAGGCCGAGCACCAATATTTAGTACCAATGGTGCCTATTTATTTTTTGGGGTAGCTGCGCGTCAGGCCGAACAAAAAGAAACCCTAACTGAAAGTGAAAAAGTAAACCTAGACATCTGGCATTATCAAGATACAAAGCTGCAAGCCCAGCAACTCTTGCGCAAAAACCAGGACCTGAAAAAAAGCACCCCATATGTTTATCATTTGGATACGCAACGTCTTCAAAAAGTAGGTGCTGATAGTTTAGAATTGCGACTCGATGAAAATACAAATGGCTCCTTTATTTTGGCAAGCAACCCAAATCCGTACCTCCTCGAAGCACAATGGAAAGCGCCCAACAAAGCCGATTATTACCGCATTGAGCTCGAAACAGGAAAAGTCGTTTTATTAGGTAAAGCGTTGTCTTATACCGGCGAACTCTCTGCAGACGGACGCTTTTTTAGCCATTACCTTTCTACAGAACAAAAATGGATGCTGCTCGATATTGAAAAACAACAACAGTTTTGCATGAATTGCAAACGCAAAGACATCCGCTGGGAAGAAGACCTCAACGGGCAACCCATGGAAGCGGGCCCTGTTGGCTTTATTGGCTATGCAAAAGATTCAAAAGCGGTTTATTTCCAATCCGAGTATGACATTTGGCAATTTGAAACAGAAACCCGCAACCTCAATAGCTTATCGAAAGAACTAGCGACCAAAGAGAAAATTGAACTGCGCTTTACACCTTATCAAACAGACTCTGCTTGGACCAATTTATCGGATGGTTATTTCACAGGCCTCCGTAAGTCAAATAAAAATGAGCTGCTTTATTTTTACACTGAACAAGATGGCCTTCAACTACAATTAGAACTGGCACAGCGCATTGCTAGCGTTCAAAAAGCCGAAAAAACAAACACATTTTTGCTCAGAAAAATGGACGTACAAACCTACCCTGATCTTTGGTTACACCAAACCAATTTCAATTCGGGGCGCCAAATTTCAGTGGCTAATCCACAACAAAAAAATTACAATTGGGCAAGTGTTGAATTGGTGACTTGGAAGGCCTATGACGGCCAACTTTTACAAGGTTTATTGTACAAACCAAGCAACTATGATGCCACTCAAAAATATCCTTTGTTGTTTTATTATTACGAACTCAATTCCGATAATTTGCACAACTACCAAGCACCAAAACCATCGGCGAGCATCATTAACCCAACAGAGTATGCCAGTGGGGGTTATTTAGTTTTTGTACCAGATATCAGGTATGAACCTGGCAAACCTGCAAAGGGTGCCTATAATGCCATCATGAGTGCTACTGATCATTTACTGAAATATTACCCAATTGATCCCAAAAGAATGGGCTTACAAGGTCAAAGCTGGGGTGGTTACCAAACCGCTATGCTCATCACTATGACCAATCGTTACGCAGCCGCAATGGCCGGAGCTCCTGTTAGCAATATGTTTTCTGCCTATGGTGGCATTCGCTGGGGCAGCGGCCTGAACCGACAGTTTCAATATGAATCAACGCAAAGCCGTATTGGCGCCACTATTTGGGAAAAGCCAGAATTGTATATTGAAAATTCCCCTTTATTCCACTTGCCAAAAGTGCAAACGCCATTGCTTATTATGGCCAATGACCAAGACGGTGCAGTTCCGTGGTATCAGGGCCTTGAATTGTATAATGGGATGCGCCGTTTAGGGAAACCTTGCTGGATGCTCAACTATAACAACGACGATCACAATCTGACCAAATTGGCTAATAAATATGATTTATCGATCAGGATGCGCCAATTCTTTGACCACTACCTCATGAATCAGGCGGCACCAAGTTGGATGACCAACGGAATTCCGGCAGTGGATAAAGGCAAGGTAACGGGTTATTAAAAAGGCAGCACTCGAGGCCTTATAAAGACTTAGCGTAAGCTAAATAAATCTTGAACTGCAAAGCGTCGGTTGATGACAAAACCCTCGGCGAAGTCTAGGCCTGCGGGGCGGCCCATTTCTTGCATCCGACCCTTCAGAAAATCAAAAAATAACTCACCTGAAATAGGCGTGTTTGGTTCTTGAGAATTGGGGTCAAAAAACTGTGTTTGGTAAGCCTTCACACATTGTAATTTTTGTCCGATATATGGTGTGACGTCAAATACAACAGATGGCTCTAATTGAAAATCTTGAATGTAATGCAATACCAAGCGTGGCCTGTGGGGTTCTTGTGCTACGCCATTGTGCGAGGTGTGAATTTTGCGCAAACCCGCTAAAAAGCATGCCTCAGCAACCAATTTCCCTGCCCTTCCGTGGTCAGGATGACGGTCTGATAGCGCATTCGCAAAAATAATTTCGGGCTGATGCAAACGGATTTGCTCGATGATTTTGAGCAAATTGACTTGATTGTGCTCGAAAAAACCATCGGGCATGCGTAAATTGGTGCGCACACTTAATCCCATGATTTGAGCGGCAACTTCGGCTTCTTCGTATCTCGTTTCAACCGAACCGCGGGTACCAAGCTCTCCTTCAGTAAGGTCTATGACACCTATTGTTTTTCCTTGCGCAGCATAGTGCAATAAGGTGCCCGCCGCAGAGAGTTCTACGTCATCGGGGTGGGCACCAAAAGCAAGGATATCGAGTTTCATTTAGTCTTGAATATGGGCGTAACTTTCAACGCTAGGGCAGCTACAAACTAGGTTGCGGTCACCGAAGGCGTTGTCTACGCGACGTACCGGAGCCCAAAATTTAGACTCGAGTAAATACGGCAATGGATAAGCGGCTTCTTGTGGCGCATATGGGTAAGTCCAGTTGCGGTTGATGATGCAATCTGCTGTATGCGGCGCATTTTTAAGCAAGTTATTGGCTTTGTCTGCGTGACCATTTTCGATTTCGCGGATTTCTTCGCGGATTTTGATCATGGCATCGCAGAAACGATCGAGTTCTTCTTTGTCTTCGGACTCTGTTGGCTCAATCATGAGGGTTCCGGCAACTGGGAATGAAACAGTTGGCGCATGGAAACCAAAATCGATGAGGCGCTTGGCCATATCGGCTACTTCGACATCAGCAGTTTTCTTGAAATCTCGGCAATCGAGGATCATTTCGTGCGCTACCGTACCGTTGGCACCTGTGTAGAGTGTGTCGTAATGACCTTTCAAGCGGGCTGCGATGTAATTGGCATTCAAGATGGCCACTTCAGTTGAGCGACGCAAGCCCTCTGCACCTAACATTTTGATGTAAGCGTATGAAATGGTCAAGATAAGCGCTGAACCGTATGGTGCCGCTGAAATAGCATGAATGGGCTGCGCTCCGCCTGTTTTAATCATGGGGTTGCTTGGTAAAAATGGCGCTAAGTGCGCTGCAACACCGATTGGCCCCATACCTGGACCACCGCCACCGTGAGGAATTGCAAATGTTTTGTGTAGATTTAAGTGACAAACATCGGCACCGATGTTACCCGGATTGGTAAGACCCACTTGTGCATTCATGTTGGCACCGTCCATGTAAACTTGTCCTCCGTTGTCGTGGATAATGCCAGTGATTTCACGGATACCTTCTTCGTACACACCGTGTGTTGAAGGGTAAGTAACCATGATGCCTGCAAGCACATCTTTGAGTTCGGTAGCTACTTGGCGTAGTTCTTCGATATCGATATTGCCATTTTCGTCACAACCCGTAACGACTACCTCAAAACCAGCCATTACTGCTGATGCAGGATTGGTGCCGTGGGCAGAAGAAGGGATGATCATTTTTTTGCGTTGGAAATCAGCACGAGATTCGTGGTAGGCTTTGATGACCATAAGGCCTGCGTATTCGCCTTGCGCGCCTGAATTTGGTTGCAAAGAAACCGCGGCAAAACCTGTAGATTCACAGAGGTCTTGGGCAAGTTGTGCAAACATTTCATGGTAACCCTGTGCTTGATCTATTGGAGCAAATGGGTGCATATTGGCAAACTGCGGGTTGGTTACTGCCATCATTTCTGAGGCAGCATTGAGTTTCATGGTACAAGAACCCAGTGGAATCATGGAATGCACCAAGGAAAGGTCTTTGTTTTCTAATTTTTTCATGTAACGCATCATACGTGATTCTGAATGATGCGAGTTGAATACTGGATGTGATAATACTGGCTCAGTACGTTGCAAACCCGCTGGGATGGCTGTGGCTGCAGTTTGTGTGCTGGCACCGAAAACGGCCAAAACAGCCTCGAGATCTGTACTTGTGTGTGGTTCACCGAAAGAAATAGTCAGTTCTGAATCCGAAACATAGTTAAAGTTCAGACCAGCTGCTTCAGCCTTACTTTTTATGGTTGAGCAAGCTACACCAGTCACGTGAATGGTATCAAAAAATGCAGTGGATGCGACATGTACACCAGCCGCTTTGAGACCTGCTGCTGCTTGGCAAGCTAAGTTGTGGACGTGGTTTGCGATGGCGCGCACGCCGTCTGGGCCATGATAAACAGCGTACATGGAAGCCATTACTGCGAGAAGGGCTTGCGCTGTACAAATGTTGGATGTTGCTTTGTCGCGCTTGATGTGTTGTTCGCGTGTTTGAAGGGCCATGCGCAATGCTTGGTTGTCGTCGGCGTCTTTTGAAACTCCGATAATGCGCCCAGGCAAATTGCGTTTGTAATCTTCTTTGGTTGCGAAGAAAGCTGCGTGTGGGCCACCATAACCCATTGGTACACCAAAGCGTTGGGCTGAGCCAAGTACGACATCGGCACCCATGCTACCCGGTGATTTTAATAAGACTAAAGATAAGATATCTGCAGCGACTGCAACTTGAATTGCAGCAG
>JBEDCS010000147.1:0-13159 GCA_041176605.1 Bacteroidota bacterium | reverse complement strand
CCTGTTCTGAAAACGGGATAAAACGGCAATGTAAGGGTATCATTAAGAGGAATGCTGAATTTGGAATCGGCCGAAAGTTGGTCCATTTGAAAATATTCCAAACGAACACCAGCGGTGATGTCCAATTTACCGTGGTGGAGGTCAAGTTGAGAATAGGCGGCATAATTTGCTGACTGATGATTGCCAAAAAGTAAAGAATTTACTTGGTTATGTATGGCAGAAACGCCTGAACTCAAAGTTCCGATGGCTCCTATTTTGTTTTGATAGGAATAATCGAGGTAAGAAACTGTGGCGGCATTGCTTTGATTGACATTTGATAAGTTCTCATTGTTGACCCAATAAAGCCTGGTTTTGAGCTGATGCACATTTTTCTTTTGATCAATATATTTTGCACTTGGGTCTATGAATAAGCGCTGTCCGAAATTATAACTCAGGGTAGATGCGCCTGCAGTTGTGTCACCGTAGCCACTTGGGGTGTAGGCCAAAGAATCAGATTGCCATATTAAGAAGCTACCTGTCTTTTGTATTTGATAATTATAGCCAAGAGAAAGTTTGAGTCGGTTTTGAAGTAATGGTTTTAAAAAAAGCGTTCCTGAGACACGAGCTCTTGACTCGGCCTCGCCTATTCGATAACCATCGTTATGAAAACCTACTGTTGAAATGGTGTAGCCAAATTTGTCTTTGAGGGCACTATGGTAAACTTCAAGCTGTTGATTCATGGGTGCTGCAGACCACCATTTTAAAGATGCTCTTTTGGGGTTTCCATAAATACCATTTTGAAATTTGACACTGGTTTGTGGCGTTAAACTGGGTTCTTTTTCAGAGAGCGCAATGATGCCATTTAAAGCGCCACTGCCATACAATACCGAAGATGCGCCTTTTAAAACCTCTACCTGACTTGCTTGCTCCATCGGAATGGCATTCCATTGAGTGTCTCCGGCGTAACCAGATAATAATGGCATACCGTTCCATAAAAGCAAGACACGACTACCCGTGCCGTAAGCAAAACCTGAACCACCACGAATACTCACTTGGCCATCCATTGTATAAACTCCGGGGGTTTGGTCAACAGCTTGCTCGAGGTCAGTGATACCTTTATGGTCAATGAGCTGCGGCCTAATGACTTCCATAGATACCGGTACTTCTTCGATTTTTTGCCTGCGCTTAGATGCACTCACAACAATTGTGCGGGTATCTTGAATATTCAGCGGCTGGTTTGTTAGTGTATCATTACCGGTGTTCTCAGGCGTTTGAGCACACAAAAGAAGGCCCTGGCAAAAGAAAAATAAAAGTAGGTAGTGCTTATTCATGCGGTATGTTTGAGGCGAAATTACTGCGAAAAATCTGCTCGGATTACAGTAATTCTACTGAAGTATTTGCTGATTGTTCGGTCTAATTTTACCCGAATCTAACATAAAAAATGATGCATCCCAATTACATCTATCAAATTGCCTTTTCCCAACTTTATGGCATTGGGCCAATTCGGGCCAAACGATTGTTAAAAATCCTAGATTCACCAAAAGACTTCTTTGAATTATCACTCCAAGAACTTCAACACAAAACAAGCATTTCACTTAAACAACTCGAGTTGGCCAACAGAAACGCGGCGCTTTTGGCTGCACAAACACAAGAGCCCTATCTGAATCGGAGCGATCTCCAATACTTTTTTACATCTGATGCCGCTTTTCCCAAACAGCTTAAAGAATGTCCTGATGCACCTTTGGGCCTTTTCTACCGCGGCACTTTGCCACAATGGAATGAGCGCCGGACACTAGCCATAGTAGGTACGCGCCAAGAAACAAATTACGGCAGACAAATCGTCAAAGAATTATTAGCTGCATTGCCTAAAGATATTTTGATCGTGAGTGGCTTAGCCCAAGGCGTCGATGCCGATGTCCATGAACAGGCATTAATCTGTGGACTACAGACTATCGGAGTACTGGGGCATGGGCTAGATCGTATTTATCCGGCCAAACATCGCGATTTAGCACTAGCCATGACCAAACAAGGCGGGCTACTTTCTGAATTTTTAATAGGCACTAGGGCCGAACGCATGCACTTTCCGATGCGCAATCGCATAATAGCGGGGTTATCAGACGCAGTCGTAGTGATCGAAAGTAAAAAGAATGGCGGCTCACTCATAACGGCCGAACTTGCCAACGACTACAACCGAGAGGTTTGTGCCTTTCCGGGTGCGGTGCATTACCCAAATTCGGAAGGATGCAATGCATTGATTAAAGCCAATAAGGCACACCTCATCAACGATGCAGAAGACTTACTTAAACTCCTCAATTGGGAAGAAAATGCAAGGCCTCAAGCCAAGGAATGCAACGATCTGAATTCACAACAAAAAGCCGTCATTCAAGTATTCCAAACTAAAAACACCTGGTCTATTGATGAACTTTGTCTTCATTTAGAAAAACCGGTTTCAGACATCAGTACCCTCCTTTTTGAATTAGAACTTGCAGGGCATATTGAACATTTAGGTGCAAATCGCTATAAACTTCCAATTTAAATCCTATAATCTTTTGATAAACTAAACTTAGTCCTTAATTTTGCAGCAGTTCATTTAAATAAACTTATAAAGAAAGGTGGAGGGACAGGCCCTACGAAACCTTGGCAACCTCACCTTCAACGGTAAAGGTGCCAAATCCGATCCAGCAATGGAAAAGATAAGTTGAAACGCACTGTTTCTGCCTTTCGCCAAAAATATTATGAATAACAGTGACCTCGTTTCTGCATTAAACCAGCGCGTCCTTGTACTCGATGGCGCCATGGGCACCATGATTCAACGCTATCAATTAGAAGAATTTGATTTTCGCGAAGGTGCCTTTGAAAACCATCCTGATTCTTTAAAGGGCAACAACGATTTACTTTCCATTACAAGACCTGAAATTATTAAAGAAATTCATCGTGCCTATTTGAAAGCTGGAGCCGATATCATCGAAACCAATACTTTTTCAGGCACCACCATTGCACAAGCCGACTACCACCTTGAAGATGCTGTGTATCAAATCAATTTTCAAAGTGCAAAAATTGCCAAGGAAGTAGCTGCTGAATTTACCGATAAGCCACGTTTTGTGGCAGGTTCAATTGGCCCAACCAACAGAACCGCATCTATTTCTCCAGACGTAAACGACCCTGGTTTTAGAGCAGTAACTTTTGATGACCTCGCGTTGGCCTACCAAGATCAAATTGAGGCACTCATTGACGGAGGCGTTGATTTTTTACTCATTGAAACTGTTTTTGATACTCTGAATGCCAAAGCAGCGCTTTATGCCTGTGATCAAGTTTTTGAAAAAAGTAATGTCAAATTGCCCATCATGGTATCAGGTACCATTACTGATCAATCGGGGCGCACGCTCACTGGGCAAACAACAGAAGCTTTTTTAATCTCATTATCGCACATGCCGCTGCTCAGTATTGGGCTCAACTGTGCGCTAGGCGCCTCTATGATGCGTCCGTACTTACAAGTTCTGAACGAAAAGGCAACATTTGCAGTTAGCGCACACCCCAATGCAGGTTTGCCTAATGAATTCGGGCAATACGACGAGAGCCCTGAGGCAATGGCGGCACAAATTGAGCAATACCTGGAAGAAGGTTTGGTTAATGTCATTGGCGGCTGTTGTGGCACCACACCTGAACACATTGCTGCTATAGCAGCTGTTGCAGCCAAATATTCACCAAGAAAATGGAATTATTGATATGCTGAAGTTATCTGGCTTAGAACCACTCATCATTACCGAGCAAAGTAACTTTGTCAATGTAGGCGAACGCACAAACGTGACCGGTTCTCGTGCTTTTTTGCGCATGATCCAAGAAGAAGATTTTGAAGCTGCGCTAGCAGTTGCAAGAGAACAAGTAGAAGGTGGTGCCCAAATTTTAGATATCAACATGGACGAAGGCATGATTGACGGCAAAGCAGCCATGGTGCGCTTTCTCAATCTATTAGCTGCTGAGCCAGATATTGCCCGAATTCCTATCATGATTGACTCCTCAAAGTGGGAGATCATTCAAGCAGGATTAAGATGTCTGCAAGGTAAAGGTGTCGTTAATTCGATTTCTTTAAAGGAAGGTTCGGCCAATTTCATTGCCCAAGCCAAAGAAATCAAGCGCTTTGGCGCTGCCGTAATTGTCATGGCTTTTGATGAAGATGGACAGGCGGATTCTTACGAGCGCAGGATACAAATTTGTGAAAGATCCTATCACATTTTAACCCAAGAAGTGGGCTTCCCAGCAGAAGATATCATTTTTGATCCAAATATCTTTCCGGTGGCAACCGGCATGGACGAACATGCCAATAATGCACTAGACTTTTTTAGGGCCACCAAATGGATCAGAACAAACTTAAGTGGCGCACATGTAAGCGGAGGCGTTTCTAACGTTTCGTTTTCATTCAGAGGAAACAACAAAGTGCGCGAAGCCATGCATGCGGCGTTTTTATACCACGCTACGGCGCACGGCATGGATATGGGTATCGTAAACCCAACTATGCTCGAGGTATACAGCGAAATTGATCCTGAATTATTGGTGCGTGTAGAGGATGTCCTGTTGAACAGAAGGGCTGATGCCACTGAGCGCCTACTCACATTTGCCGAAACTGTCAAGGGTAGTGTCAAGCAACAAACAGCAGATTTGACCTGGCGAGAAAACACTGTGCAAAAAAGATTGTCTTATGCGTTGGTAAAAGGCATTGTTGAGTTCATTGACCAAGATGTGGAGGAGGCCAGGCACCAATACGAAAGACCCATTCAGGTTATTGAAGGCCCACTCATGGATGGCATGAACGAAGTTGGTGATCTTTTTGGCTCAGGGCAAATGTTTTTACCGCAAGTGGTGAAATCGGCGAGGGTCATGAAAAAAGCTGTGGCCTACTTACTACCTTACATTGAAGCTGAAAAAGATGGCAAACAACAAGCTGCGGGTAAAATTCTCATGGCAACCGTTAAGGGTGATGTCCACGACATCGGTAAAAATATTGTGGGCGTTGTTTTGGCTTGTAATAATTATGAAATCATCGACCTCGGTGTAATGGTGCCCGCACACATCATTATTGAAAAAGCCATTGAATACAATATAGACGCCATTGGTTTGAGCGGTCTTATTACGCCGTCTTTGGACGAAATGGTTCATGTAGCCAAGGAAATGGAAAAGGCCGGGCTTCAAATTCCTTTGCTCATCGGAGGTGCCACCACTTCTAAAGTACACACTGCGGTTAAAATAGAGGCTCACTATCCATCAGGAGCCGTGATACACGTCCTCGATGCGTCAAGATCCGTAACTGTTGTTGAAAGATTACTTGGCAACCGCAAAGGTGCTTACTTAACTGAGCTCAAACAAGACTACGAAAAACTAAGAATTCACCATCAAAAACACCGAGCAGCCAAAGAATTGCTTTCATTAGCTGAAGCACGCAAAAACAAATTACAACTCGACTTCAGTGCGGAAACGATCCATGAACCCAGAAATGTTGGGGTTCAATTGCACCAACCAAGCGTAGCTGAACTGATTCCATACATCGACTGGACACCATTTTTCCAAACTTGGGATCTTCATGGTAAATTTCCTCAAATTCTTACAGACAATGTTGTGGGGTCTGCCGCACAAAAGGTTTTTGACGATGCCCAATTCATGCTCGGGCAAATTAGTCAACAAAAATGGCTAGCGTGCCGTGGGCTCAGTGGTATCTTTAAGGCTTATGCGCTCGAAGACGATATTTATATTTTAGATCCAAAGAGCAACGAGCTTTTACACATTCAAAATACACTTAGACAGCAAACCAAAAAGGCGCAAGGTCAACCAAATTTAGCCCTAGCAGATTTTATTGCCCCAAAAGAATGTCCAATTGACGATTACATCGGGGCCTTTGTTGTCTGCACCGGATTTGGCATCGAAGCACAACTCCAAAAGTTTGAAAACGAGCACAATGATTATGATGCAATCATGCTCAAAGCACTAGCCGATCGACTCGCAGAAGCATTTGCCGAGTATCTACACGAAAAGGTACGCAAAGATATTTGGGCCTATGCGCCTCAAGAAAACCTTGCCAACGACGCACTTATTTCAGAAGACTACAGGGGAATCAGGCCTGCGCCAGGCTATCCGGCCTGCCCAGACCACCAAGAAAAAATTGGAATTTTCAACTTACTCGATGCGACAAATACAATTGGCGTTGAACTCACCGAATCTTTGGCGATGTACCCAACTGCAGCGGTAAGTGGTTGGTACTTTGCACATCCAGACGCGAAATACTTTGGTTTAGGTAAAATTACAGAAGAGCAAGTCGCTGATGTTGCTAAAAGAAAAGGAGTTGCTCGAGAAGATATCGAACGTTGGTATAGTTCTGTTCTCCATTAAGAACAGCATTCATCTTAACTAGGATTTGCCTCAAACCACGCGTCAATTTCAAAGGGTGCTTTGGTAGCTGCTTCTACCGCGAGCTCGTCACAGCGCTCGTTTTCTGGATGCCCGGCGTGTCCCTTGACCCAAACAAATTCTAAATTAAAATGCGGATGCAAGGCGAGATAGCGCTTCCATAAATCCGGATTCTTTTTGTCTTTGAACCCTTTTTTGGCCCAACCAAAAACCCATTTTTTCGTGATGGAATCTAGCACATATTTCGAATCCGAATGAATCACAACCGTATATTTTCGGTTTTTAATATGTTCTAGGGCCACAATAACCGCTAATAATTCCATGCGGTTGTTTGTTGTTCTGCGGAATCCTTGACTGAGTTCCATGCGTTTCTTTCCAAAAGACAAAATAACTCCGAAACCTCCCGGCCCAGGATTTCCTCTTGAAGAACCATCCGTAAAAACCAGTATTTTTTCTTGACTCATTTCTTTAAGCGTTCGGGGTTTTGAGATAAAAAAGCTGTCCAAGAATCTCCTTTGGTTTTGTTGTGCTCCCCTATTCCTTTAGAAAAATGATGACAAACCGCTACAGCCAAACCATCAGTAGCATCTAAATACTTGGGCATTTCAGGAAAAGCCAATAATTTTTGAAGCATGGCAGCCACTTGTTCTTTAGAGGCACTACCACTCCCGGTTATAGACTGCTTGATCCGACGTGGAGAATACTCCTCAAACGGAATGTTGTGATTAAGGCAAGCGGCAATTGCAACACCCTGTGCCCTACCTAGCTTGAGCATAGATTGGACGTTTTTCCCGAAAAATGGAGCTTCGATGGCCATTTCATCTGGTTTGTATTCAGTGATGATGCCATTGAGTCTTTCTAAAATTCGCTTTAATTTATCGGGATGAGACGGTAATTTATGCAATTGTATGACACCGAAATTGAGCATTTTTAGCTGATTATTCTGAACATGAATGAGCCCGTAACCCATTACTGTGGTTCCAGGATCGATGCCTAAAATTATTTTGTCGTGGCTCATGCTGCTGTAAATCTACTCACTATTGACTTTGCATCATTAAAAAAACTACTATCTTTGCACTCCTCGGGTGATTAGCTCAGTTGGTTTAGAGCACTACCTTGACAGGGTAGGGGTCACTGGTTCGAATCCAGTATCACTCACAAAAACCGGTATAGCCGGTTTTTTTTATGCCTCATTTTTTCTTGAATTTTAGCCTAAGGTTGTCGTTTTTATTTGGCTGTCATCAATAAGGCTGTCGCCTTTCATTTTTAAGAATAACTGAATCAACGCCACCACATCTTTTTCGCAATAGATCATAATGCGTGGTAAGTCTTGTTCTTCGAAGTAAACGCGGGCGACGTCTGCACCAGAAATGTCATCTTTTGGTGTAGGGATTTGAAAAACATGACAGAGCAAAGAAAGCGAGGTAAAGGATTTGTAGTCTCCAAACTTCCATAATTCAAGCGTATCCAAATGATTGATCTCCCAAGGTTTTTTGCCCGCAATTTGTAAAATAGAAGGCAAAGAAATACCGTTGATCAGCATGCGGCGACAGATATACGGTATATCAAATTCTTTGGCGTTATGCCCACATAAAACGTGATAAGGCGTGTTATAGTGCTCTTCTAGTAAGCGTTTGAATTGCTTTAGAAGGGTTTCTTCATCATCGTGATAGAAAGATTTCAAACGAATTGATCTACCCTGCCCGCTGTCGTGTAACATACCGACTGATATACAGACAATCTTTCCAAATTCGGCTAGTATGCCCCCCCGTTCATTGTAAACTTGGTCTATTCCCTTTTCGGGGTTGACCTGAAATCGGTTTTTTTGCTCAAATAGCGCTTGGCCTTTTTCATCGAGATCTTGAAACTGATAAACTTGAGGAACGGTTTCAATATCCAAGAAAAGGATCTTTTCAAGAGGAATTCTTTCTAACATAGGGGAAATTTACAAAGTAATCGGTTGTTATTAAGCCTAAAAACGTGAAATTTGTAGCTATTGATATGGCAGAGGCATTATTTTTTTCAAGCACAGATAAAGTTCAGCGTTACAAAGAGCTACTCCCACAGCTTCAGGCGCTCATAGAGCTTGAAGCCAATAGCGTGGCCAACATGGCCAATTTTTGCGCTGCACTGAAAGAAACCTTTGGATGGTTTTGGATTGGTTTTTACCTCGTTGAAAATGACGAGCTCGTATTGGGTCCTTTCCAAGGTCCTGTTGCTTGTACAAGAATTCAAAAAGGCAAGGGGGTTTGCGGTACTGCTTGGGCCTCAGGCAAAACAATCGTGGTTGAGGATGTCGAAAAATTTCCCGGACACATTGCCTGCAGTGCGCTTTCCAAGAGCGAGATTGTATTGCCCCTGATTAAAAATGATCAGACCATCGGAGTACTTGACATCGACAGTACTGAGTTGGCCTCTTTTGATGCAACAGATCAAAATGAACTTGAAAAAATTTGCAAATGGTTCGCGTCGCGCTTGTAATTTTGGTCTTAATGAGTGCCTGTGCTCAGGTAGGTACCATAACAGGTGGCCCCACAGATACTTTTGCGCCAAAAGTGCTGAGTGCAAGTATCAAAGATCAGCAAGTTAGTGTCAAGAGCCAACAACAAGTGCTCGTTTTTGACGAATTTATCAAAGTAAGTGACCCACAAAAGTCAATTACCCTCATGCCCAACGACAGCAGGCTGCAATACACCGTCAAAGGTAAAACCTTAACTATTGCTTTTTTAGATCCGCTCCAAGCTCAAACCACCTATACACTCATGAGTAACGGTGGTGTAGCTGATATCACCGAGGGTAATGATTCTTTAATGACCTGGACTTTCTCCACCGGACTTTTTCTCGATTCAATGACGTTGAAAGCTGATTTCACAGAACTTGTGCCCGAGAAAAAATCAGAAAAAGCTACACTTGGGATTTACGAGACCGACACCAGCAAAAACCTAAGATACTTGGGGCAGTTTTCAGAAAACAACACACTTTGCTTAAAAGGATTGAAAGACGGCGCATACTACTTAAAGGCATTTATTGATGCTGATCATGATGGCACGTGTGGCCCCTTAGAGAGTCAAGATCAGTTTTTTCAAATGATTCAATTATCCGATATACAAAATGATACTTTACATTTTTATATGACGAAGCCTTTTATAGCGGTTGATAGCACAATTACTATGAACAAGAGCCAAACAGAACAAGTTCAAGCAGACAGCACCTTGAAATTTGGCAGCATTTTACTCAATTGGCCAAATTTTACAAATGGGGCAATCTTGGCAATCTATCAAAATGAGCAACTCATCCAAACGTTGACACTCACCGATTCGCTCACTAAAATTGAAGAATTGAAGCCCGGCCTCTATAGCTTGCATCTTTTCAAAGACCTCAATCAAAACGGAAAATGGGATCCAATCAGGCCCAAAGAAAAGCAACGCACAGAACCGCTCTATATTTACCCTGAAAAAATCAAAGTCAAAGCCAATTGGGACATAGAAGTGCCCATGAACAAGACTTTAGAAAACTTGTTAGAACCTTAAACAATATTTATGAAAAAAATCTTCGTTATTGCCAGTATTTTTCTGATTTCTAATGTCTTTGGACAAGTAATCACACCAAAAGCAAGTCCGGTTGCAAAAATCCAACAAAAGGTGGGCTTGGCGGACATTCAAATCGAATATTCAAGACCAGGGGCCAAAGGACGCGTCATCTTCGGTGACCTCATTCCTTTTGATGCCATGTGGCGTCTTGGAGCCAATGAAAACACAAAAATCACTTGTTCAGATGCGCTTATTTTTGGAAAAGACACCCTCAAAGCAGGCACCTATGCAATTTTTGCCAAACCAGGTAAGCAAAATTGGGAACTCTATTTTTACAGCGACTTCAGTAATTGGGGCTTGCCTGAAACATGGGATGCGCAAAAAGTGGCGCTACAAGTAAATGCACCCGTTCTAAAGATTCAAGATTTTCAAGAAAACCTCGAAATCAATATTGATGGCATCACAAATAGTGGCGCTATTCTAGAATTGGCATGGGAAAACACAAAAATAGCAGTGCCTTTTTCACTCAATACCAAAAGCAAAGTGTTGGCTAGCATTGACAAAACTATGGCCGGGCCAAGCGCTAATGATTATCATGCTGCAGCCACCTATTATTTCAACGAAAACCTCGATTTGAAAAAAGCACTAGAGTGGTCCAACAAGGCTGTTGAATTGCGTGGGCCTTCTGCCTACTGGATGACGCGCCTCAATGCCCAGCTCAAAGCAGCCAACGGAGATTATAAAGGTGCGATTGAAACTGCAAAAATCTCGATGGAAGCTGCTAAAGCCGACGGTGACAACGCTTATGTTAGCGCCAACCAAAAATCCATTGAAGAATGGTCTAAAAAACGCTAATTAGCTCAATTACATTCAGTTGTTCAAAGAATATCGCCACCATTTATTACTGCACCTGATCATTTTTATGTGGGGTTTTACAGGTATTCTTGGCAAAATCATTCACCTAGATGCACTGCTTATTGTATGGCACAGGCTCTGGATAGCTGCGCTGTTTCTTGGCTTCTATATTTTTTATAAAAAAAGATGGTCACCTCCAAAAGGAAAACAACTCCTTTGGACCATCCTTGTCGGTCTTGTTGTGGCAACGCATTGGCTGACTTTTTACACTTCTATTCAAATGTCAACGGCATCGTTGGGCATTTTATGTTTATCAACCACTACGCTGCACGTAACCTGGCTAGAACCGCTGATCATGAAGCGCAAATTTTCATGGCTAGAAGGACTCATGGGGCTGCTTGTCATTGGTGGAATTTACTTTGTAGCTCATGATTTTACCGGTGCTGAAAAAACAGCTGTGCTCATCGGGCTTATCTCAGCTTTGTGCGCTGGTATTTTTTCGGTGGCAAACGGAAAGTTAGCCCAAACAACAGACACTGCTTCCTTGAGTTTAACAGAACTCAGCACAGGTTTCATTGCCTTGTCTGGATTTTTCTTTTTCCAAGGAAAACTCGACCTGAGTTTGTTTAAAATGACAGCCAATGACTTTTATTGGCTCTTGTTTTTAGGCATCCTGTGCACTTCGTTTGCCTTCTTGGCCACCGTTGATATTGTTAAAAAATTAGGTGCATTTACTGTTTCCCTTAGCATTAACTTAGAACCTATCTATACCATCATTTTAGCTATTTTCTTACTTAAAGAGCACAAATTACTGAATTCATCGTTTTATTGGGGTGCCTCCTTGATCATTCTCGTGGTACTCGCAAACGGACTTATCAAACACAGACAAAAACAAAACGCAATTACAAAACATGGAAATGCAATACAATAATTTAGGGAAAAGCGGACTTCAAGTGAGCCGTCTATCTCTCGGATCTTGGCTAACCTTCGGCAAGCAAATTGCTGATGAAACTGCAGCAGACTTAATGCAGCTTGCCTATGACAACGGTATTAACTTTTTTGACAACGCCGAAATCTATGCACGCGGAAAAAGTGAAGAAGTGATGGGTGCCATTCTCAAGAAAAAAGGTTGGGCCAGAGATTCTTATATTGTAAGTAGCAAGGCATTCTTTGGGATTGGCGGCGAATTACCCACTCAAAAAGGACTGAGCAGAAAACATTTAGTTGAAGCTTGCGAAGCAGCCTTGAAGCGTTTCCAGCTCGACTACCTCGATTTATATTATTGCCATCGCCCCGATAAACAAACGCCGATTGAAGAAACGGTTTGGACCATGCATCAGTTGATTATGCAAGGGAAAATCCTTTATTGGGGAACATCTGAGTGGTCTGCTCAAGAAATCATGGAAGCACATATGTTTGCCAAACAAAACCACCTGATTGGGCCAATTGTAGAGCAACCAGAATACAACATGTTTGTCCGTGAAAAAGTAGAAGTTGAGTTTTCTCAAATTTACAAGACAGTCGGCCTCGGAACCACAGTTTGGTCTCCACTTGCCAGCGGGATTTTGAGCGGAAAATACAATTCAGAATTTCCGGACGGAACACGCTTGGGCATGGAAGGTTTAGAGTGGCTCAAAGAACGTAATTTAACACCTGAGCGCATTAAGTCTGTTTTAGAATTAACCGCACTTTCCAAAGAACTTGGCCTTAGTTTACCTGTCATGAGTTTGGCGTGGTGTCTAAAAAATCCAAATGTATCTACGGTTATTTTAGGGGCTAGCAAAGTGGTGCAGCTTCAAGAAAATTTAAAAGCACTTGATGCACAAGCGCTTCTTACCGATGAAGTCATGAACCGCATCGAAGATATTTTAGGTAACAAACCCGTATTTCCCGCTTATTAACAATCACTTAAGTTGCAAAAGCTTTGCTGAAGATTCAGTAATTTTGCAGCGTCAAATTAACATTATGATCCAAACTGACATCATCATTATCGGAGCTGGCCCTGTAGGTCTATTTACAGTTTTTGAAGCTGGTTTGCTCAAATTGCGTTGCCACCTCATTGACTCTTTAGGTCAACCAGGAGGGCAGTGTTCTGAAATCTATCCGAAAAAACCGATTTACGATATCCCAGGTTTTCCGTCCATATTAGCCGGGGAGCTCATCGATAACCTTATGGAGCAAGCTGCGCCATTCAAGCCAGGATTTACACTAGGCGAGGCCGCTGTTTCAATAGACAAAGACGACGAAGGACATTTCATTGTAACTACCGTCAGAGGTACCAAACACAAGGCACCAATTGTCATGATTGCCGGCGGACTCGGTGTTTTTGAACCACGTAAACCTCCTATCGACAACATCACCGATTTTGAAGATAAGGGTGTCGAGTACATTATTAGAAA
>JBEDCS010000146.1:0-2908 GCA_041176605.1 Bacteroidota bacterium | reverse complement strand
AAATCTTGAAAATACGAAGTCGTAGCCGTAGTCATTGGCCACGCAAGACAAATGCGACGGATCAGAAATAGAAATAGCGGCAAGTGCTTTTCGGTCTGCCCTGAAGCGCCCGCTTAATTCTTCAGCAAAGTGCATGGCATCGCACATCGAGCCACCATTGCCACACGAGATAATTTTGTGGCCATTTTGAAGCGCCGTGCTCATCAATTCAATTGCTTTGGCAATTTTAGCAAAGTTTTCTTGCGTACTAAAGTCGGTAAGAACTCGTTTTGCCTCTTCAAATTGCTTTCCAATGAGTTGCTGATCCATTTCTTTTTTTCTCAAAAATAAGCAATAAGAAAACAACCGCGAACTGAATCTTTTATCTTTGGTCTATGAATCATGCTACTTTCTTCAACAACAAAGTCATTTGGATTACCGGTGCTTCATCCGGAATCGGCGAAAATTTAGCCCATCAATTAGCCATGGCGGGTGCGCATTTGATTTTGTCTGCGCGCAATCAGACCAAATTGGAAAGTTTGAAAGTGAATTTAACAAATTCCGATTCTCACCTCGTTTTGCCCTTAGATTTAGCAAATCTAACAGACACACACGCTTACACTGATCAAATTCTTGCCAAATTCGGAAAAATAGATATCCTAATTAATAATGGTGGGGTTTCTCAGCGAGCAAGTGCCGCTGAAACTACAATGGAAGTCAATCGACAACTCATGGAGGTAAATTTCTTTGGAAATGTCGCATTGGCGAAAGCTGTTTTACCAATTTTTAGAAAGCAGGGCTCTGGACAGTTTCTGATTGTGAGTAGTATTGCCGGCAAGTTTGGGTTTCATTTAAGATCTATTTACAGTGCTTCAAAAGCAGCATTGGTTGGGTATTACGAGAGTGTAGCGATGGAGGAAGCAAAGAATGGCATACACGTGAGTATCGCTTTTCCAGGAAAAATCAATACGCCCATTTCTCAGAGTGCTTTAACCGCAGGTGGTGCTGCACATGGTCATATGGATGACAATCAGGCAAACGGCATGCCTGTTGAGCAGTGTGTGTCAGAAATGTTAACAGGCTTGGCTCAGCACAAAAGAGAAATCTTGATTGGCGGAAAGGAGCTGCTTGCTGTCTACATGAAAAGATTTGTTCCAAGGTTGTTCTGGAAAATTATCCCCAAACAAAGTGCCACTTAAACAAGAGAATTAGAAACAATAAACTTTTCGATTTCAAAAAATAAGACACAAAAAAAAGGGCTATCTCTGGGAGACGGCCCTTTTTTATTTCAGTTGAAACTGATTTAGTTTACGCTTTTAGAAAGGTCAGCACCAGCCTTGAAGCGAACTGTGTTTTTAGCAGCAATTTTGATAACCGCACCTGTTTTAGGGTTGCGACCATTGCGTGCATTTCTTTTAGAGATTCCGAAAGATCCGAAACCTACTAATGAGATAGAATCTCCTTTAGACAAAGCACCAGTTGTAGCGCTTACGAAACCATCTAATGCACGTTTTGCATCAGCTTTAGACATTCCTGCAGACGCTGCGATTGCGTCGATTAATTCAGCCTTGTTCATAATAAGTTAGTTTTAATTAGTTAGAAATTAATTATCGGAACAAATATATCTGAATATCAATGCCAACAAAGGTTTCAAGCAAAAAAAAGTGCAAAAATGTTGAAAAAATGCCCATTTTGTTGATAAACGTGGCTAAAAAGCCCGTCTACACTGAGGAAATTGAACTTTTTTACTTGAATTTTGTCCTTTGTATATGAAGGTAGGTATCATCGGATCTGGAATAGGGGCACTCGCGAGTGCCATTGAATTGAAGCGTTTGGGCTTGGAGGTACACGTCTTTGAAGCTAATGCCCAAATCGGTGGTAAAATTATAGAACAAAGATTGGGTGATTTTCGCTTCGACATGGGCCCATCTGTTTTTACCGAGCCGCATTTGGTACAAGAATTATTACAAGGTCTAGATCCATCCCTACATTTTCCTTATCATCAACTCAAAGAATCCTGTCGATATTTTTATAATGATGGTCAAAAGGTTGTTATGCCCGTAGGCACACGAGCAGTGGCATCAACATTCGAAAAAGATTTCGGAGAAAATAAAGTACAGACCCAAAAGTATCTCGAACGTCTTGACAAAAACTACAAAGCCATTTATCCGGTATTTATCCAAATATCACTGCACCGTGTCAAACACTTGTTGGGTAAACCGCTTTTGATCGCGCTTTCCCGACTTTTTAAATACGGCTTGCATCAAAAAATGCATCAGGCTAATAAGCGGCAATTTAAAAATCCCAAATCCATACAAATCTTTGACCGACTCGCTACCTATAATGGAAGCTCACCCTATTTGGCACCAGCCATGCTCAATATCATTGCGCAATTAGAACTCAACGAGGGGCCAGCCATGCCAGTAGGAGGGATGGTTCAAATTACCCAACGTCCTTTTGAGCTGTTAAAAGCGCAGGGCGTCACGTTTCATACCCAAGAACGCGTATTAGAAATCATACACGAGAACAAGCAAATAAAAGGCCTTAGAACAGAAAAAGGCAGTTACGCTTTTGATCTTGTGGTATCCAACATGGATATCCACTATACCTATGAAAAACTCTTGCCTACAATAAAAGCACCAGCATTTTTGCTCAAGCAGGAGAAATCAAGTTCAGCCGTTGTTTTTTATTGGGGTATGCAACAAAGCTTTCCTGAATTAGGCGTTCATAATATCTTTTTTGCCGCAGACTATCAAGCTGAATTCAGAGCCATATTTGAAACCAAAACCCTTTTCGCAGACCCTACAATCTATATCCATATTTCTTCCAAGGTTGAAAAACAAGATGCACCAGCAGGTAAAGAAAATTGGTTTGTGATGGTCAATGCGCCCATCAATGTGGGCCAAGATTGGGATCATGAAATACAATT
>JBEDCS010000145.1:0-7859 GCA_041176605.1 Bacteroidota bacterium | reverse complement strand
GTGGTGCCAGCAGCTGCAACGCCAATGGCCAAACTTGACACAGAGATGATGCCGTCATTTGCACCTAATACCGCCGCGCGTAGCCAATTACTTCTGTGAATGTAATGGCTGTCTAAATAGTTGTCGATGTTGATATTACTCATGGTCTTTAAATATTGCTATTTACAAATAGTATTGTAATCGGCTACTGCTTCTTCAAATGTACAAGTTTGATACTTAGGATTTGTAAAATATTCTTGCTTATATGCTTCACAATTGAACATGAATTCTCTGATAGGTTTAATTGCCTTGAGCCCCCCTAGTCCGGATACTTCATAGACTTGGCCATTTGGCAAATAGACATGCCTCATATACACACCTTCCGTGGTTGCTTTCATGACTCCTTGCTCATTGAATGAGCCATCAAAATTTTCTTTCAATCTATACACCGTTTGCACATCATCAAAGACATCAATATTGATTTTACCGGTTACAACTCGCTTTCCGTAACGATAATAACCATCGGGTTTATTGAGGCGGAGAGGCATCTTTATATAGAGCACACCATCCTGAGACAAACGAATGATATCGGGAATGTCCTGATTCTTCAATAATATAGCTTTATTATTTGCGTCCAGATACTCCAATTGGGTCATTTTGCCTTGCGCATTGGTGTTAAAGAAATTGATCTGTTGGCAAACTACAGAGTCATTTGAGGCGGTAATGAAATAATTCTGAGCGAATATATTTGCGCCACAAAAAAGGATCAAAAGCGATAAACAGATTTTAATGTACATGTGCCAAAATTAATCATTTCCTGAGGCGTTCGAACCACATTTCTAAATCTGGATTGGGAACAATCAAAGCCTTTTGTTGCATAAGGCGCTTTTTGATGTGCTGAATTCTGGAATTGGGTAACGGATGTGAACTTAATAATTCAGGAAGGGCATCAGCACCTGTTGCTTTGAGTTTCTTGAACAACTGCAGCATAGCCATCGGATCTTGGTGATTGTCGAGTAAAATCTGGAGCCCGAGTTCGTCGGCTTGTTGTTCATGGGCACGTGCATACGAGAGTTGGTGCAGTTGTTGGGCGTTGTCTGTCAATACTGCGGCGACACCACTCACATCTCCAACGAGTAAAGAAATGATCATGTATCCAGCTAAGTTTCTACTCAACAACTTCATAGAATGCCGTTCATTGATGTGGCTCACTTCATGACCAAGCAAAGCAACTAATTGTGCGGGTGTTTCTAGTTGATCCAACAAACCTGTGTAAACTACAATTTCACCATTAGGCATGGCAAATGCATTGACCTCATCGGATTGAACCACGTTAAAATGTAAGGGGCGCTTGTTGTATAATTGGAGCTCAGCAGCAAAAGCGTTGAGGGCCTTACTTCTTTTTTGATCTATACTTTCTGCTGGCACCATTGTGCTAAAAAAAGTATCGCCTATTTGGTCGTCAACAGTAGTTGGTAAAAATGTAACGGCTCTTTCAGCTAGAGGTGGCAAACCCCATAAATAAGCCGCGATGAGCCCAAAAAAAAGCAGCCCAGCAACTAAAAGCACTTTGAATAATCCGAGCTGCTTAAATTGGAAATGAAGGTTGTTTTTAGCCAAGACTTTGACCAATTCATTTCTTTGATTTTGCGTCACTTCTATGCGCAGAAATGCCGCCACATTTGAACCATTTCGGAGTTCAAGGTGATTGGGACCTTCTTGAACTTGTATAGCTTCAAAAGACCATTGTTCTATTTTTTGATCTTCAAACTTGAGATAAAGCAGTTTTTGTTGGGCATGAAACCTAACGTCAACAATTTGAGCTTGCGACGTTAGGCCATCAAAATACTGCGCTTCAAATTGGGTGTGCTCCATTTACACCAAATCAATATTGAAGAAATCTACGGCATCTTCACCAAAAGCATCGTTGTATTCCGCTTCAGTTTGCGTTACCGCATTCAGATTGATATTGCCAGTCATGCGGATATGGCTGAAAATAAAGCGAAACGTACGCATCTCAACCCAAGCCGCACCGATACCAAAGGTAAACACCAATATTAGGAAATTTGTCACGAGTAATTTGAAGAAGTCTACTCCGGTTGCGGTAGATTGAAAAGCAATTTTTTCATCACCTTTTTGCAGTTTCATATTGTCAATATAGTAGTTGAAGATGTCTTTTTGCCACCAAAAAGAATAAATTCCTAGTGTGATGATCGTGAGTAAGGCCCCTTTCAAATTCAATAAAAAATATGCTGAACCGCTGGCCTCATTTGAGAATTCGACATCTCCGTAACGAATATGACGATGCGTATAGGCACGTAAATTCATGGACAACCAAGAGCTGTAGATACCAAACGTAAGAACGGTAAAAATGAGGTCCCTAAAAAACTGAACGGTAAGTTCTTTTCGGTCTCCGCGATATCCGAAACGAATGCCTCTGTATGAGGTTCTGCTCATGCGGTAGCGAAAAGAGCCATGAATGATAAATGGTATAAAAGCAAAAATGACCAAATACAATAACACTGCTCCTAGAATGGGTGCCTCTGCATAGCTAATGAACATAAAGAAAGCAAACATTACTAGTAAATAAATCCCAACCAATTTGATGAAACCTTTGAAAATTTCAGCACCCGTTCCGGAGAAGCTAAAACTCTCGTTATTGAGGGTTGTGTGGCTGTAGATATACTGCAATTGTTTGGCACGGGCCCATGGGTAATAAAATCCGAGGGTAAGGATCGTTAGAATCCAGTTGGCCAATAAAATTCCAAAAAATGCTGTGCCTTCGCCCTTAAATTCAAGTTGATAACTTTCATTGGTTTGAGCTTGTAAATCGTTTGTTTCCATAGTGGTTAGGTTTAGTTAAAGCAAAAACAAGATAGGGAGTTTTTTGCAATAACTAAAAATCAAAAGCACGAAAACCCATATTATTATACTTACCTCTCCACCACCCGCACGATGATGGCACGATGATATTTAGGCGCACATTTTAAATCTTCTATATAGCTCAGTGAGTCCTCTTGAAAGGCTGAACAACTTTTCTGCTCTCTTCCAGTTGGGCACCCTCGAAGCTTTATTGTATCAATGCCTGGTTGCTTGCCTCTGAAGGTCCAAAACTCAGTTCCTCCTGCCCCTTCATAGCCTTGCTCAGCTCTTATACTGCCTTTATACCAACGACCCACTAAACTGACATTATTACATTTAAATTCATTGATCCAGCAAATAGCAGAGCCGATCGAAGGATTTGCATCGAAACTAATGTGAAAGGTCTCACCTTTGTGAAGTGTTATTTGATTCTCCGTTAACAACTTGAAACGAGGTGAAATACTTTGCTTTTTCTTCTCCGCGGAAGTTGTGCACGAAGTTAAAATCAAGGCGAATACAGTGAATAAAAGAAATGTGGTGATTTTCATTTTTTCAGAAGATATACAAAAGTTAAAACGCGAATATGCCACAAAGACAATGTTTGGGTAGCTGTAACCTGACCATTTATATCTTCTACCACTAACTTGTCTCGAAATGATCGTATGAATTTAGCCCAAAATTGTCCATTGGAATCTTGGAGTAAAAAATAAAACCCGCTATCGCCAAATTGCTTGCCGCTCGAATCTAAAATGAGCTCGCCACTTTGGCCAACAGAAGGCTTTAAAATAACCGTAGCACTACCATTTGGTAAGGGGAAAATTGCTTTGATACAGGTTTTAGCTGAAGGCAAATGACATGTTTCGTAGACACCCGCATAAATTACCTCATCGGTTACTTGATTGGACCGAAACCATACCGTGCGCTTTACGAGATGTGTTTGCGGGTCTTTCAAATGGATAACCGCACTTTTGAGCTGTGCTGAGCTATCTTTTGCTCGGAGTGGAATGTTTAATTGTTTGATTCTTCGGCTGAATATAAGGCGTAATAAGAAGCCAAACGGCTTAAAAAATGGATTCCAATCAACACTCAGTTGTAGCTCATAGCGAGAAGTATTTTCGTAAAAATCTTTTACTTGCTCTGCTAATCTATTGAGCTCAGTGGCTTGTAAATTCAATTGATCTATCGATCGCAGCAAGCCTTTGACGTCTTGACTTTCGTCTACATATAGGTTTTCTTTCTGTACTAACTGATTGATGAACTGCTTTCCGATTCCGTTTACTTCTCCAAATGGGCCGAGTAACCAATCTTCAGATGAGACAGCTACTTTTCTACCAAATAGGATTACCCATTTTTGGGTCAGCCAATCTTGAAAATTTTGTCTTTTAACAGGGCTCGCCATTTTTATATTCTCCTAAGGATAGGAACCTTAAAGTTGTGAATTCAAAGTGAAAGTCTTTTCTTTCGCGCTCTTTCATTGCATTATGGTGCCTTTTTGGGTCTGGCATTTGACTATGGCCATGAACCATTGCGGTCATGGCTTTTTTGGTATTCCAAATCGAAAAAGTAGAGATTGTATTTGGGTACCGAATAGAAGCCAAAGACATTTTGGATTCAGTGTTATCTCTAACTTGTTTTTCGACTGGCCTTCCCCAGCGCAAAAATCTGGGTATTTGAGTATAACGCATACGGGCAATAGTAACGGCAACAACGGGTGTATTTTCATCAACTACTTCAGAATCATTTTCAGGAATTTTAAACCCTGAAATTGCACCCCATTGTCTTACAAATTTTAGCCTGATATGCCAACCTTTTGAGATTTGCTTACCTATTGCATTCTCTTGTAAAAAAGCATTTAATTCGTGCTCGTTTTCCCATTGTGCAAACACTACAATTTGTCGACTAAAAAACCTAGACATAGAATAGACTGGTGAACCCAAAACCATTGCTGACATTGTTTCTGCATATACAAGCCCTTTCATGTCTCTCGCTCTGACCGGAAAAAGCATCAAGCGAACAGCAACTCGCAACGGTAATTTGACCAAGTGATAAGAAAAAATACTCATAAGGGGTCGATCTTAAAAGGTACGCTATTTCAATTGCTTTATTTTGGCTTTCGCATATTTTTTGTCTTGCTTGTCACCATATTTCATCATTAATCTGTAATACGCTTCGGCTTTGATATTTAAACCCAATTCATTGTATATTTCTGCTATATTATTGATGACAACAAGGTCTTTAGGATTCAATTGGTAGGCAGTTAATAAAGGCGTAAGTGCTTTTTCATATTGTCCCAAAAGAAAGTATACCGCACCTATGTTGCTAAGACTTTCAATATGATCAGGATACACTTTCAAAACAGCCTGAGCAATTTTTTGCATTTTGTACAACAAGGTATCTTGTGAAGTCGCATAAAGGTCATTTTGATAATCCTGAATTGAGCCCAACATCCTTTCTTTGGGTTGTTCAAGCACGCAGTTTTCGGACCATAACCATTGATTTTGATTGATTGCTGAATAGTCAACAGTTTGAATAATTTGCTCCGTGAATGCCTCGTAATTTTCTAAGAGGCCTAAAAAGTAAATCTTTCCAAAACGCATATCGAGCCGATTTGGAAAGCGATCAATACCCTTGTCAATCCACTCAATGGCTTTTTGAGTATAAAATTCCTGAAAACTCACTTGCCTATACATATATTCAACCCGATCTTGCTTACTACTATCTTGATTTTCGATTTCAAGAACCATGTACGCGTTTTGTTTCAGATCTTGACCAATCACAAGAACCTCACTCCTGCTCTTTTCTACAAAATAATTGAAGTAGGCGACATAAAGCTCTGGGTCATTTAGGGAACGTTTCTCCCAGTTTTCAAGCAAGATGCGCTGGCCCAAAGTATCCTCTTTTTCGGACAACAATTTGAATTGTTGCCACTCATTTTGCCCATATGCGAATAAAGAGGTCAAAAAAAAGCAGGCGCTGTATAGGAGAATTTTCATTTCTTTCAGAAAGTATGTAGTTATTGATTTTAAGGGCTTTATAACAATCTATTAAGGATATTTCAAACCAAGTTCATTCACGTCTTTTTCTACGGAAATCCATTCAGACCCGATGGCCGCATTATTTGGATTTACTTTAGCAATCATAAAATAAGGCGTTAAATACTGTACCTCTACCGTACGTTCATTGTAGCCAAGGGCACCAATATCTTGCATTTGAAACTCTATTGTATTGGAACTAGTATGGCGACTTTGATATAAAATTGATTGGGTGTGCCAAGAACCACTCGAAAACAATATTTTCATCGGGCTTGTAATGAAAATAAAAACAAGCATAATTGCTGGAAAGAGCGTCCAGATAACGCGTTTCAAAATTGGATCTATGACAAAAAAATTCCACACGAGCATTACTGGCGAACCAACGAGCAAGCCAATGTAAACGAATGTTTTAATAGCTTGGGCCTTTATATCAAAGCCAGTGAACCTGTCTAAAATAAAGAGTAGCACTATGATTCCAAATAGTATATTTAAAAAGCGGGTTGTAAGATTTTTCATCGTTTTATCTAAGTAAATATTTACTAATACCTTCTATCCTCGATTTTTTGCGTTACCCCAGACTTTCTAGCAAATAATTATGTAGCTGGTCTTTAATATTTTATTTCTCAATATTAATTCTTTTCTAGTCACCTTTTAAGCTCCTTTGACACTTACTTAATCAAGATGCAAACAACACACGAATGAGCATGATCAAAAAGAATCAATTTATGGAATGTATCAATTCATCTGTCTTGCAAATGCGTCCGTAACGGTTAACCTTAAAATCCAAATGAGCGATTCATTTGGATTTGTTTCTATTTTTTCAAGAGTACCACCACAGCGCACCATAGATTTTTCTGGAAATTTCTTGCGTTTGATAGGGCTAGCAAAAACAAACTCTTCAAAGCATAAGATATTAGAGCCCTTAGCATTTGCTGCTGAGGTAAAGGCAGTATTTGGTTTCTCATCAAACTCAAATTTGACTTGATTTAACCCACCATCTTTTGTGGTAACTGGATGTCCGGCCATAATGATTTTTTGGCCCTGAAAAGGAATGACATTTTTTTGAAGCTCCTCAAAAGTCATTTGACCCTCTGTTACCATTCCTGCAGCCGAGAAAATATTGATGTAAACAATGATGGCATGAAAATCAGAAGTATCGCCTTTAGCCGAATCTAAAAGCTTACCTGACGCTGTAAATGACGATTTCCAATCTTCTTTTTTAAGGTGTGGAATTAAACTTTTAAAATTCTCGTAGGTCAATTCTTGCGCATTAACATCGAAAAGCCCGAAAAGAATTAATGCTGTGAGTAGGAGTGTTTTCAAAGGTTCCATAGTTAAAACTGATTTGATATATCAATCGAAAACTCAAATTTCGATGTTGCCTCTTCAGAATTCTCCCTGCCGGGAATCCATCTAAATGACTTAATAAATTCTTCTATACCAATGACAAGTTGAGGCTTTTCATTTGTAGAAAACGAAATGTCAGAAACAGCTCCGTTCTTGTCAACGGTTATACTAATTTTTGTTCGGAATTCAGGGATTTCAAAGTTCATTAATTGCTCTTCAATGTATCCTGAAATTTCATACAAAAAGTAATCACGCCCAGTTGCACATGTTGGCGGGCAGTTGTTAAGTGGGTTTGTTTGGCAATACTTATTTAAAATCACTTTGTAGTCTGTCCAATTGTAAATCATCACTGTATCGCCCTGATAATTGAAATAGGTCCAGTTACCAATTTTTATGTCGTTGTCATAGTTCCCAGCGGCCTTTGGCCCGGCATAACTTTCACCATAATATTGCTCTGTCCATAAGCCTACTTTTTTATTATTGGCGTAAGTGCCATTCAACAAAATTCTATTTCCAGTATAGGCCTTAATTTGATAAGTTCCATGTTTGATGGTGTCGTTGCTCGCCAAAACATAAAAGGTGGCTACCCCTTCTGCTTCGTCAACTTTCATCTTCTTGGTTTTGAGCTCTTGACCGAAA
>JBEDCS010000144.1:0-6394 GCA_041176605.1 Bacteroidota bacterium | reverse complement strand
GCACAGCCTACGGTAGCTAAAAAAGAAAAATCCGCTGAAACAAAAATTGATTCGCCTTCAAAAATCAAGCTTCCGACACTGCAGAAAAACACACAGGATCAAACATCTTGCACCATCGCTCAAGCGCCTGTACTCCTCACGGACCATATCGAGCCAAGCGCTACCCAAATCACACAATGGGTAACTCAAATAAGCGAAAATCCAACGAATTCAGAAGCACTACTTGACAGAAATGATTCCGGTGTTTTAACGACGCCTGCACATCTTTTAGAAAAACCAAATGCGGCTGAGCCCGCAACTGATGAGCCTCAAAAGCCAACAACGCCATGTCAAGGGATGAAAATAACTTTAACGGCAGAAAGTATTACCTACGAAACTGGCTATCCTGTCATTCACATCAATGCCGAAACGGCTGGTTTGAACATGGTTTGGAATGCAAACGGCAGCCTGATCAATCAGAAGGCCAAAAGTGCAGACTTACTGGCCTTCAAACAACAAACTTATCAAGTAAGTGCGCAAGTAAGTAACGAAGAATGTCACACGACTGAAACCCTTTCAATTGCTTCTGATCAAAACTACAATCTGCTAGCGGTCAATGCTTTTAATCCGCAATCAAGAGATGAACGCAATGCGCGTTTCATGCCATTTGCGCTTACCGTGCGTGAGCTTAAATTTGAAATGATCATCATCGATCCAGACAACGGCGCGGTCATTTTTAAGTCTTCTGATGCCCAAAATGCCTGGGACGGCATTGACCAGCGTACCGGACAACTCGTTGTTGCACAAAAAGCTTACATCTGGAAGGTCGTTATCGAGAACCCGCTTCCCGGAGAAAAAAACACCTATACCGGAACAATCGTGCGCATTTAACGCCCCTAGACTCATCGGAATTGCTTACATTTGTTGAGCAAGAACCTGTGCAGCCTCATGAGCATTATTCACGTATTACCTGACCACATTGCCAATCAAATCGCAGCCGGAGAAGTCATCCAAAGACCTGCTTCTGTTGTCAAGGAATTGCTTGAAAATGCCGTGGATGCCAGTGCTAGTCAAATTTACCTCATCGTCAAAGATGCTGGCAAAACCCTCATTCAAGTTGTCGACAACGGCAAAGGTATGGATGTCACCGACGCTGAAAAATGCTTTTTAAGGCACGCCACCAGCAAACTCAGCAGCGCCCAAGATCTCTTTCAATTACAAACCAAAGGTTTTCGTGGCGAAGCGCTGGCTTCTATCGCCGCTATTGCGCATGTAACACTCAAAACCAAACAAGCCGAGCAAGAAACCGGCATTAGAATAGAAGTTGAGGGCAATCAAATTAAATCAAAAACGCCAGCCATCTGCGACAACGGCGCTTCTTTTGAAGTCAAAAACCTTTTCTATAATGTACCAGCAAGGCGCAACTTTTTAAAAAGCGACCAAATAGAACTAGGACACATCCAAAACGAATTCGAACGCGTAGCTTTAGCACATCCTGACCTCGGTTTTTATTTCATTCACAACAGCCAAGAAATCCTCACTTTACCACCTGCTAATTTGCGGATGCGTGTGGCAGGAATTTTGGGCCGCAATAGCAATGAAAAGCTGGTTCCTATTGAAGAAAGTACAGATATTGTTAGGGTATCGGGTTATGTAGGCAAACCAGATATGGCCAAGAAATCTCGCGGAGAACAATACCTTTTTGTGAATCAACGCTATTTCAAAGAGCCTTATTTTCACCATGCCATCACCAAAGCTTTTGAGGGCATGATCAGCGACAAACACCATGCAAGCTACTGTATTTTCCTAGAAGTCGATCCGCAAAAAATTGATGTCAACATACATCCAACCAAAACAGAAATCAAGTTTGAGGAAGAGCGTTTCATTTACTCTATATTACTCAGTAGCGTCAGACAAGCGCTCGGGAAGCACAATATTTTCCCAAGCCTTGATTTCGATCAAGACACCGCTTTTGACGTTCCGCTCGAAGTCAGAAAAACTGAACCCGTTGAACCTCAAATTGTGGTTAATCCGAGCTACAATCCATTTCACAGCAGTCAGTCCGCGTCTTCTAAAAACGCTCCTGCCTACAGCACTGCTATCAAAAGTGCAGGATTTGAGCAACAAAACCTTGATGCTGCAGCTTGGCAAAATTTCTACGACATTGAAGAAAAGCAAGAAGTACAGCAGCAAGAAATATTTACCGAACAGCAATACAAGACCACTTACCTACTTCACGACAAATACCTCATTAGCCCTAGTAAATCTGGCTTTTTAGTCATCGATATCAAAAGGGCCCAAAACCGCATACTTTTTGATCAACTCATGCAACAATTCGTTGCCCAACCACTTAGCTCGCAACAATTACTTTTCCCGCTTGAGCGCGAACTTAGTGGCGCTGCTAAAACAAGTTGGGGAGCCCATCAAAGTCTTTGGCAACAATTGGGGTTCGTTTACGAGCTTCAAGATGCACAATTAGCCATTCATGGCGTTCCAAGCCTGCTCACTGAACAGCACCTCGATGAATGCCTTGATCAACTAACCGACGACGCCAGCTATCGTGATATCGACAGCGGAGATGTAGCGCATTTTTTGGTCTCTAAACTGGCACTTTTTGCGGCAAAGAACTTCAAATTAAATAACCAAGAAGAAGCCAGTATTTTTGTAGAAGAGCTGTTTCAATGCGAACAACACAGCCACACCCCCGCAGGAAAAATAATTATGAGTACACTTACCTTTGAAGAACTCGCTAAAAAATTCTAATATGTTTCAGCAACTTCCACAAGTCACCAAAAATATTTTATTGTTAAACATTGCTTTTTTTGTTGCCAGCTTAATTCTGAAAAGTCAAGCAATAGACCTCGAAATGACACTAGGCGCACATTACGTGAACTCACCTTTTTTTGAGCCTTATCAAGTGATCACGCACTTTTTTATGCACAGCACCAATGACTTCTTACACATCTTTTTCAATATGTGGTTATTTGTCATGCTGGGCGCCTACCTCGAAAGAATTTGGGGCCAAAAACGCTTTTTTATTTTTTACATAGTAAGTGCACTGGGTTCTTTTGCGCTCTACAACATGATTGGTTTTATAGAAATTCAACAACTCAAAGCTCAATTAGCCCAACAATTTGACCTCGAACAATTCAATTACTTCCTCAAGCACAGTCTTGATCTCAACGGCGATTTAGCAAGCCAAATCAACAATTACCTCGTAGATAATCAAATTGCCGTTACCCCTGAAGTCAATAGTTATCTCAATAAGTCTATTACACCGATGGTTGGAGCTTCGGGTGGTGTTTTTGGCATCATGACCGCTTTTGCTATTCTATTTCCAAATACCGAATTCAGACTCTATTTTGCCATTCCCGTCAAAGCAAAATACCTGGTTACCGCTTACTTTTTGTTTGAATTATACCAATCATTTCAGCACAATGCCGGAGACAACGTGGCACATTTAGCACATGTTGGTGGTGCCATAGCTGGTGCCGTCATGGTTCTTTACTGGAGAAAATCTGACCGCTCAAACTTTTGGTGATGAATCCTTTTGTAGCGCAAATTAAACACCTCTATCAAAATGGCTCCATGACCGTTCGTTTGGTCATGGTCAATGTGGGTGTTTTTGTCATCATTCAAATATTCAATGCACTTGATCGTCTTCAAGTAATCGGGAGTGCTTCTGATTTACTTGCTCAAAACTGGAGTCATTATTTATTTGCCTTACCCGTCGAACCACTTGGTATTCTTTACAAACCCTGGACACTTATTGCTTCCTTATTTGCGCATTTTGGTCTTTTGCACCTCTTTTCTAACCTGCTGTTTTTATTTTTTGCGGGCAATACCTACGAGCGCTTCTATGGGCCAAAACGCTTATTACACCTCTATATTTTAGGCGGAATAGCCGGCAACCTCACCGAAATATTGGCACACGCAATCTTCCCGGCTTTGCAAAACGCTAGTTTTTCAATTGTGGGGGCTTCCGGTTCAATCATGGCCATTTTTAGTGCGTTGGCTTTTGCTCAACCACAATTACAAGTTCAATTATTCGGTGTGTTGCCGCTCAAAATCATTTTTCTTGCGTTATTCTTCTTTCTCAAGGACCTCAGCTCAATTGGGGCTACAGATCAAATAGCGCATTTTGCACATTTGGGCGGCGCCTTATTTGGCTTACTCAGCATTCAACAATTTTGGCATATTCGCCTTGCGCAACCTTGGTTAGGTCTTCACTTTCGCACAAAAAACACTAAATTAAAAGTCAAAAAAGGAGGCAGGCCATTAACAGACGAGCAGTTCCGAGAACAAAAGCAGGCTAAACAAGCCAAACTGGATCAAATACTCGATAAAATTTCTAAAAGGGGTTATGATGCCTTGAGCAAAGAGGAAAAAGACTTTTTATTTCAACAAAGCAAAGATGTCTAAAAAGCGTAATTTATTGTTGTCAGGGCCCTTTAAGCTCGCCAGCGCACTAAGCTTTATTGGTTTAATGCTGAGTTATTTAGCGCCGTTTATTCATCCGAGCTCGATTCCTGCTCTCCCCTTTTTTGGCCTGAGTTATCCCATTTTTTTAGGCCTTACCCTATTTTGGCTGGTATTTTGGGCCTTTTTCAAATCCAAATGGGCCATCTACAGCCTAATTGTATTATTCATAGGAGGCAAACTCCATTTTAGAAATTTTGCACTCAGTAATTCCCAAACAGTTCCAACTGAAACAGGGCTAAAGGTGCTCACCTATAACGTTCGCCTGTTCGATCTTTTCAATCCGTCTTTTGATGCCGCAATAACTTCGCGCAATCAAATTTTTGACTATATCAGGTCCGAGCAACCCGATGTACTTTGCTTGCAAGAATTTTATAGACAAGACAAACCCACGCGTTTTGAAATCATGGATTCTCTGAACGCCATTTTAGCTACCAAAGATTATCATGAAAGAAGTGCCCATAAAAGAGCCACGCGTGAAAACTACGGGATTGCACTATTCTCCAAATACCCTATGATAGCAAGGGGTGACGTCATGTTTGAATCCCAGGGCGTCAAAGATTTCAATTACTGTATTTTTGCAGACATCGTTAAAAACCAAGATACATTTAGAATTTACAACGTGCACTTGCAGTCCATCAGACTTCATACCGACCCGCATATTGAAGGAGCTGAAATGCAAACCTATGGCAGCAAAAAAGGTGCGCTTGCTGCCTATCGAAAACTAAGAAGTGCCTTCGAAAAAAGAGCCGAACAAGCCAGAAGAGTAGTTGAACACATCAAAACTTCGCCATACCCAGTTGTGGTTTGCGGCGATTTCAATGATACGCCCATGTCTTACACCTATAACCAATTTCAGTTATTCTTGCTAGATGCTTTTAGAGCTGGTGGTTGGGGCCTAGGCACTACCTATGTAGGCAGATTACCTGCCGGGCGCATCGATTATTTATTCTACAGCCCGCTCTTGACCGTTTCTGATTTCAAAATCCAGAAAAATACCGCCAGTGACCACCGAGCAGTTAGTTGTATATTTCATCAGCAAAAACCATGATTGCAGTCATAGATTGTGGCAGTAGTAAAACACCACAAATTGCCGAGCAGCTTGAAGAATACATCGATGTCGAGGTTATATCAATGCTTGATTTAAAACAAGAAAATTGCACCAATTTTGCTGGTTTCGTGATTTCTGGTGCCCCCATCTTATTGACCGAACTAGACCCCTCCCCTTATTTAAAACAGTTTGCTTGGATGCAAACAGAAAACAGACCCATATTAGGGATTTGTTTTGGGCATCAGATCTTGGGTCTTTTGCATGGCGCAAGAATTGCCAAAATGAAAGAGGACCGCGTATGTCAAGAAATTGAAGCCATTCAAGAAGACCCATTGTTTTTGCGTTTACCTGATGTATTTGACATGCAAGAAGACCATTGCGAACATATTTCAATTCCCAAAGATTTCGAGCACCTGGCCTGCTCTGACACTTGCATCAACGAAGCCATGAAGCACAAAACAAAACTTCATTACGGTGTGCAATTTCATCCGGAAGTTTCCGGCAATTATGGAAATATTTTATTGGAAAATTTTGTGAATATTGTATTGGATCATAATAGATAATTATGCTTCCTTGCTTCAATATACTTTCATTCTAACTTCAAAAAAAAACTTCTTGAAGGAATTACTTTCCAGAAATTTGCAGGAGCTTGTTTTTATCTAGAACCCTGATTTTTCGGGTTTGCACCTCAATGATGGCCTCCTCTTTGAAATCTTTTAGCAAACGTATTAATGTTTCGGTCGCGGTTCCGACAAAATTGGCTAGGTCTTCTCTACTTAAATTTATTGGCTCGTTATCAAAAACATCCATGAGGATCAGCATGGTGAATGCCAAGCGTTCACGTACAGATTTTTGCGCCATATTTGTTATGAAATCGGCGCGATC
>JBEDCS010000143.1:0-17469 GCA_041176605.1 Bacteroidota bacterium | reverse complement strand
TACCTCCAGGGCTTGAAGACATCGCCGCCGGTATTTTTGGCATTCCTGCTGCGCAATTGAGCAGCTTGCATTTATGCGCCTACATTTCGCTAGGCATGATCGGTGAGGTCGGTAAAACCTATGAGCTAGAAATTCAACATGGCGGAAAAACTTATATTTCGAGTTCTAGAATTGCCGAACCAGTTGCCCTAGATTCGCTGTATTGGAAGCCAGAGGGTAATTTTACTGATCGCGGCTTTACTTGGGCCAAACTTTCAGATCCTGCCTCGACCACAGATGCTTATTGCTGGGAGGTGAAATATCTTACCGACGCGACTTTCTCCAAAACTTTTAATCCGTACTTCAACGATAAATTTTTTAACGGATTAACGTTTGAATACGGCTATGAAAATCCCATGAGTTTTCAAGACACAATGCCTAATAATCCGTACCGAGGATTCTATAAATTAGGAGATACCGTTGTGGTAAAGTTTTCTAAAATTGGCCCCAAAGAGTTTAACTATTTTGAAAAGAAATACAATCAGATGTATTCAGGCGGAAGTCCGTTCGCTGTTCCGACTAACGTACCTACTAATATTTCAGGAGGCGCCTTAGGTATTTGGGCTGCTTATTCGCCTTGGATAGACACCCTTGTTTGTCAATAATTGCGCAAGCGATTTTAGTGCCTTACTTAAAAGTAAAGTTGCGCTGAATCAGGTAAGCCACGACAACCATTGCCGCGCTTGAAATAATGTTTGCTATTGACGGAAAAAATCCAAAACCCTCAATAAAGGTTTTCAATAACAAATAGTTGCCGATCCAAGTCAAAACTGCACTCATGCTGTAGCGTACAAATTGGGTGGCAGCGCCTAAATTACTTTGTGTAAATACCACAAATTTATTGAGGAGAAATCCGATCAAAAAGGCCATGATGAAGCAAAGCATCGAACTCAGGGTATAGGCTGAAATGATGTAATGCAGATTTCCAAGATCAAATTGAAATATTCGTTTGGCAAACAAGTATTGGTAAAAAACAAAGAAAAGAATCCAACTCAAGACTAAATTACCGCCTCCACAAGCCGCATAATAATAGGTTTGTTGGTCAAAAAACCGACGAAATAAGGGATAAAATAAATCTAAGATGCGTCTAATTAGAGTTGCCATAATGTTTCGTAACCGGTATGTTTGCGCAAGTTAAGGACATTTGTCTGATCAAAATACAAATATTGCCCCCTGATACCCGTTAATACGCCACTGATTTGTGGTGTTTTGTGTAAAGAAAGTGCTTGTACCTTTAATGGATATTGTTCAACAGGATAATTGAATTGCCAGATTTCTTCGTCGTCGGTCCAGTATTGAGTAAGGTCTTGAGGAAGGAGTTCTTCGAGTTCCCATTTTTCGGCGCTGAGGTCTGGATCATCGAGCGCTGGGGTGTTGCGCAGCATATGCTGCCAATTGGTTTTGTCCGTAAAATGATCTTTGAGGGCAACTTCAATAACCCCCGCTAAATACCTATTCGGAGTTTCGGCAAGGATGATCGCGGCATTGGCCCCTTGATCAATCCAGCGGGTAGGCATTTGTGTTTTGCGCGTAATCCCAACTTTAACTTGTTGTGTGAGCGCTAAATAGACAATGTGCGGTTGGTTGTGGTTGCGTTGTTCAAATTCGGGGTCTCGTCCTAGGCCTAAATGCGCCTGGCAAAGTTCTGGCCTGATGATGCAAGGGCTGGCGGCGCCTGCCGTAGAAAAACAACTGAAACAAAAACCTTCGCCAAAAGTCTTGTTGATTTTTTTATGGCATTCACTACAAAAAATCTGGCCCGTGAAACTCAGCGTGAGCTCCTTGCCAATTGATTCATTGAGCCCAATATTACCATTATCAGTTTTTAAAAAATATTGAATCGTTTGGGCGTATTCGGTACCCATTTTTTGAAGAATGGTCTTCATTATTCGGGTAGAATATTCATTTTGTCAGCAAAATGATAGCAGTAATCTCGGAGGTCTTCAGAGATCAGGTGTTCGCCTGTAGCTTTTTCAAAAGTGTCTGCTAAGGTCAATAAGGTCTGATGAAAAAACTGTTTCATTTCCTCAATGGTCATGTCTTTGGTCCAGAGGTCAATTTTCATGGTGTTTTTTTCCTTTGGATCCCAGATTGAAAGCAAAAATGCAGCAGCTTCTGCGTCTTTGATTTGTCCGTCGCTTGCAGACCAAAGCATGCGCAAGGGTAAGAGGTTCTCATTGAGGCCTACTTGGATACTGATTTCAGAGGTTTTTGAAATTTGCTCACTCATTTTGGTACTTGATATTTTTGTAAAATTCGGTTATATGGGGTGTTGATCAATTCTTGGATGCTCGGATGTTGTTCGTTTAAATATTGTTTGACGATTTGATAACCCAGAAAACGACCCATGCGGTCAGGGCTTTCTTGCGGCAGGCCAATAGAGTAGGGGCCTTCGTTCAATAAGTTCATATTGAGCTCTTGGTCGGTTTTAAACAAGAATTGTTGCTCAACGAGGTATTCCCAGAATTTAGATTCAGAGGCTAAAGCCCATTCATAAGCTTTTTGCTGATACCTGAGTTTGGTCGCGATGCTTTGCTCTGGTAGTAAAATATCGAGAATGGCCAATAACTTACCCCAGCGAATCATTTCACTGGCAAAATTATCGTCTGTTTCTTTGATCAGTTGGGTGCTGAGCCAAACGAGCACAGCGTCAGTGGCTGCGTATTGTGGTGCCAAGCCGTTTTTAATCCAGCGATAAAATTGCTGTTCGGGCAACATTTGGATCACAGGGTGTTGAGGCCCTAAATAGCGTTCTTGGCCAATCACTATGGTTTTTGCCGAGCAATAGGCACTTGCTGCAAATTGCGTGTAGGCAAAATAAATTTGCGCAGGGCGGGCTAGTTTTGGCTCCAAAACATGAAGTCTTCTAAATGCGTTGCTGATCTCTTGGCGAACCTTAATACGCCAACGCTGCATGGTGTCTAGCGCGGCAAAGACTTGCGCATTAAATGGATTGTTGATGTTTTGAAGGTAAGCTTTCTTAAATAAAGAATCTGGTTTGAGCGGTATTTGTAAGGCGTAAGGCAAGCAAAACTCGATGGCTTCAGGATCTTGTTTGTAAAGTACGCCTACATATTGGCTTAATTTTTGCTGAGGTTGGTGGCGCAATACGGAATCTAGGTTGAGCGCATGTAACTCATCAGGGACTTGCGCTATATCGACCTTGTAAGGGTCTTGCTGACAAGCAAAAACTAAGCTGAGTAAAGCGAGCAGACCAAAGCCTCGTATCATGAATATTATTATTTTTGTTCAAAATTAACATTAATCAGACAACATGAAATCAATACAACTGCAACACTTGCTTTTTTGCTGCTTATTTGGAGCATTGGCACAAAACTCTTTCGGACAGGCAGTCGCTGAAAAAAAACTGCAAGGGGGCATCACAGGTTCTGTTGGTTTTAATTACCTCAAAATGGGCACGTCATTGCTAGAAGCAGAGCCCGGCCTCAGTACGTCCGTAGGTGTTAATTTTATCAAAGCCACCAAAGAATCACAAAATATTGCTTTTTTAGGAGGAGTTGAATTCAATCTAGAACGCTTTAATTATAAAGTAACTGGCCAAGATGTCTTTTACCGTTACACAGATCAAAACATCAAAATAAAAGACGAAACTATTGCTGCTGATAAATATTATCGCCTCACAGAACGCACCTACAAACCGCTTTATTTAGGTCTGCCAATCGGAATGGCTTTTAGAACAGATTTTATCGGTGACTACCGCGGAGTCGTCAAATTTGGGCTCCAAAACAGATTTTTACTTTCAAACACTGTAGATGACATCGGGTTTTCTTCCTTGGCTGCCAATGAAATTGGTGATTACCAAGAGAATACAGGCATGATGGCCAAGAAAGATCTATTTTTCTATAATGCCGGTTTGTTCATCAATTTAGGTGCTGAATGGAATTTTTCAGGTTCTACATGCTTGCTCGTTGAATTGGGTTACCAATATGGCTTTATGCCGCTGCACCTGACTTCCAAAGAACAAAACTATACTTTGTTCACCTTAGACAACGCAAGTGCCCCAACTTATTTTCGCAATCAGGCCACAATGAATCAGGCCAACTTGAAATTTACTTTATTGTTCTAAAATGCAAGCAGTTGCCGCGCACATTGTCAGTTGGTTAAAAGCATATCAGGCCAAGTCTCATGCACAAGGTTTTGTTGTTGGGGTTTCTGGTGGCATTGATTCTGCACTCACTGCAACATTGTGTGCACTTACTGGTTCAAAAACCATATTGGTCAATATGCCAATAAGGCAAACACAGGCCGAATTGAATAGGGCTTTGGAACAAATGGCGGCCTTGAAAAAGGCACATTCAAATGTAAGTTTGCAAGAAATTGACCTCACCCCGAGTTTTAATATCCTAGAAGCTTCGCTAGGTTTGGATCCTGCACTGCAGCACCTTGCGTTGGCAAACACGCGTGCAAGGCTGCGCATGACAACTCTTTATGCGCTTGCGCAGGCCAATGGTTGTTTGGTCGCCGGAACCGGAAACAAAGTAGAAGATTTCGGCGTTGGTTTTTATACCAAATATGGCGATGGTGGTGTGGATATCAGTCCAATAGCCGACCTCTACAAAACGCAAGTATTCAAATTAGCCAAGCAACTTCAGGTGGTCCAATCAATTCTCGATGCAAAGCCAACAGATGGGCTCTGGGAAGATGGTCGCTCCGATGAAGATCAAATTGGTGCAACCTATCCCGAATTAGAGTGGGCTATGGAATTCAACGGTAAACAAGAAGCTTTAACAGCGCGTCAGCAAGAAGTATTGGCAATTTACACACGCCTGAATCAAGCCAATCAACACAAAATGCAACCTATACCTGTCTGTGACATTCCTCTGGACCTCAAAGCCACCTTGACATGAGGATTTTAGCGTTCTTGTTTTTCATTGTCAGTTTTTGCGATTCCTATTGGTCTCAGAAAAATGTTGTGAAGGCCATGCAAGAATTGGATCAAAGTAATTTTGGTTCGAGCTATCAACTATTGCAGCATTCTTTAGAAAAGCACCCAACCGCCGCCTCTTTTGGCTTGCTCAACTACTACCTTACTGATTATGCTTTCAATGCCGACAGCGCCTATCATTATTTTTTGAATGCAGACCAATATTTAAAGGTTGCCACCGAAAAAGAAAAGGAAAAATTAGCTTTGCTGCTCAATTTAACCGATTCTGCGCTCAATGTCAGGTTGAATTATTTGGCAAACAAAGAGCTTAAAGAAGTGCGAGCCAACGCTTCCATTGCTTCTTTAGAAAAGATTCGAAAGCGATATGAAAGCCTAGAAAATATTTTTAAAACCGCTACCACTGCCAGAGACTCTATTGCTTATCAAGACGCGTTATTTCAAAACAATTCAGCTGGTTTCTTTCGATTTATAAACACCTATCCCGAAGCCATTCAAATTCAAGAGGCACAACTGAAATTTGAGGAACTTTTTTACCTTGAACAAACAGCCCCAAATAATGAAACTGTTTTGGCTCAGTTTATTTTAAAGAATCCCGATCACCGATACACGAATCAGGCTTGGCAACGCTTGTATGAGCTCGTTAAATTAACTGGCACGCTCGAGGCGTATACCCATTTTGTGCGTCAGTACCCGAACTCTCCCAATTTAGAAGAGGCCTGGAAGCAAGTCTATAAACTTTATATGCTCGAATATAGTGTTGAACGCTTGGAAGCTTTCAAACATGACTACCCAGATTATCCAGATTTAGCAGTTTTAGAGAAAGATGGCGCCTTGTTATTAACGGTACTTTACCCTTGGTTAGAAAATGGCAAATATGGTTATATCAATCAGGAAGGAAGATTGATCATTAATTGTTTGTACGATGAAGCCAGTGCTTTTTACGATGGAGCCGCTATTGTAGCCAGCAGTGGTAAAATGGGGCTCATCAACAAGAAAAACGAAACGTTAACGCCCTTTGTATTCGATGAAATTTTTGATCCTCAACAGCGCACTTTTATCGCTAAAAAAGACGAGCGTTACGGTGTATTGAATCATTTAGGAAAGCTTGTAGTGGCGCTTAAGTACAAGGATATTCAAAGGTTGGAAAATGGAGCCTTAATGTTGGAAGATAGCTTAGGTTTTTATTTGTCATGGGCAGATGGTGTTTTATTCAATGCTCAGCCGATGGTTTATGAAGAAATCGAGCAATATTTAGAAGGTCAAAAAGTTACTCCAGAGGTAGTCACGGCAGTGGTACCTGATTCCAATTTGCCAATTGTCTTTATTAAAAATGGAAAGAAGGGTTTGAAATTGAATGGCAAAGAAATCGTTGCTGCTACCTTTGAAGAAATTTTGCCATTTCAAGCAACGCTTGCCATTGCCAAGAAAAAAGGAAAGTTTGGCCTGATCGATGCCACAGGCAAAACAATTTTAAATTTTGACTATTCCTCCGTTCGGTATCTTTCTGGCTTAGGTTATCTGATTGAGCAAAATGGCTTGTTAGGAATTTTTGAACTGAACCAAGGATTCACTATTCCAATCTCCTACGAAGGGATCAAGCCTTTTGAGAAAACTTACTTACTCGTTTCAAATGCGGGCAAAGATGGTTTATTAACGCTTACCGGAAAACAAGTCCTCGACACCAAATATCAGCGTATTTCGCGCTTTGATACCGAAACGTTATTATTAGTTCAAGAAGATAAGATCGCTTATTTTCTCGAAAAAGAAAACCGTTTGATCGAAAGATTACCATGAGTTGGCAAATCAAATCAGAGCATTATTTAAAAGCCCTAATTGTAGTGCTGAGCGTTTATATGGGTGTATTCATCTATCTAGAACTCACCACTGTTGTCAAGGAAGACCTCATTCAAGGGGAAGAACTCTACGAAGTGCAGCTAGAGCAACTGGATGAACAAGAAAAGCAAGAATTACGCGAAGAAATGAACGTGCAGCAAGCTCAAGATCTGCGCAGCATAGCGCGCGACATGAACGATACGCGGCCTGCTTCTGAACAAGATTGGTCTACTCAGGTGGCAGGGCAAGGGCAATCAAATCCGGAGCAAAGCGCCAAAGATTACGAGGCACAGGTTTTTGCAGAAACAGGAGGGGAGGCCACAAGAGCGCAAATCAAGCAACAAAGCCAAGCGCGCATTCAGCAATTGAAACAACAGGGGCAAGTTAATCCAACACCTTCAAATGCCAGCAGCACAAGCTCAAATCAATATGCTGGCGCCGTTATGGTAGATTTCAGTGTCAGCGGTCGAAACGCTTATGACCAAAATACGTGGTACGTTCGCAATCCTGGCTATACCTGTGGTTTCAATGCCTCCGGGACGGTTTATATAGAAATCGAGGTTTCCAATTCGGGCCGTGTTGCTGTTGCTCAGTATGTTGCCGCCAAAAGTACCAACGCCAGTTCTTGCATGATTGAGCAAGCATTAAAGTATGCTAAAATGTCAAGATTTACCGATGGCGCCGCGACTGCCAAAGGTTATATCAAATACCGTTTTGAAGCACAATAACCAAGGTTATTGCGTTTTGTTATCTTTTTCCTCACTTAATTGATGAAATATTAAGCAATAACCTGACGAGATATTAAATATTAATTGCTATATTTGATGGAAAGTTTGTTGTTTATGTTTATCTCTCAGAATCTCAAAAACATCCGAAAAAGAAAAGGTCTTTCTCAAGAAGAAATGGCTCAAAAACTGAAGCTCAACCGCTCCACATATAGCGGTTACGAAAATGAGGTGGCGCAACCAAACCTTGAAACCTTGCTTTTGCTCGCACAAGAAGAAAAAATGCCTCTTGAAGCTTTGCTCACTACAGACTTATCCAAACTTTCGCAGTCAGAATACGAGGCTATGTGTGGAGCCTGGAAGCAAGGTGCAAGTGGGCAACATTTACGCGTACTCACCACAATTGTCAATGAAGACAACGAAGATACCATAGAACTCATCCCAGAAAAAGTAAGAGCGGGCTACACTGCTGGTTATGCTGATCCCGGCTACTTGCAAGAATTGCCAACCCTGCGGCTTCCGTTTCTTTCTAAAGATCGCAAATACAGGGCTTTTCCAATCGCTGGTGACTCCATGCCTCCTGTTGTTCATGGGTCTTATGTCGTTGGCGAATTTGTCCAAGACTGGCTGGGTTTACCTTCTTCGGTTCCATGTGTTGTGGTTACCAAAAACGACGGCATAGTTTTTAAATACCTTCATAATTACCTCAAAGACAAGCAGTCATTTACGTTAGCTTCAACAAATCCTTTATACGCGCCTTACGACGTCCATGTGTCAGAGGTGCTTGAAATTTGGCGTTTTGTTTCGTATATTTCTCGTGAGCTTCCAGATGTGCAACTCGATCACGCAAGCATAGGAGCGGGGCTCCGTTCCATTCAAGAAGATTTACAAAAAGCCTTGCAACTCCGTAAATAGTCTTACAATATCGTAAATACGCACGAAACAAAGCTTTCTCATTCCGTTGTTTCTGCGTATCTTTGCAGCTCAATTTTTACATTTTATGACCATTGAAGTTTCTTTTCCGGATGGCAACGTTCGTAAGTATGACGCCGGAACAACTGCACTACAAATCGCTCAATCCATTTCCGAAGGTTTGGCAAGAAATGTACTTGCCGCCAAAGTAAATGATGCCGTTCAAGATGCAACTTTACCTTTGCATACCTCTTGTAGCCTACAACTACTCACCTGGAACGACCTCGAAGGGAAGTCAACGATGTGGCACTCTTCGGCTCACCTGATGGCTGAAGCCCTAGAGTTTTATTATCCGGGCATCAAGCTAGCTATTGGCCCTCCCGTGACCAACGGTTTTTATTACGATGTTGACCTCATGGAGCACAGCATCTCCGAGAAAGACCTCGAAAAAATCGAAGAAAAAATGAAAGAGCTGGCTCGCCAGAAAAATGCTTTTATTCGTCAAGAAATTTCTAAGGCTGAAGCCATTGCATATTTTGAAGAGAAGCAAGATCCCTACAAGCTTGAATTGCTTTCTGAGCTTCAAGATGGCACCATTACTTTTTACACCCAGGGTAACTTCACAGACCTCTGTCGTGGTCCGCACATTCCAGATACCGGCTTTATCAAAGCAGTTAAACTCACAGCTATTGCCGGAGCATACTGGCGTGGCGACGAAAAAAACAAACAACTTACGCGTATTTACGGCATTACTTTTCCAAAGCAAGCCGAACTCACTGAATACCTTGAGCGTGTCGAAGAAGCCAAGCGCCGCGATCACCGCAAGCTCGGCAAAGAACTCGAACTCTTTACTTTTAGTCAAAAAGTAGGTCAGGGCTTGCCGCTTTGGTTGCCAAAGGGTGCGGCATTGCGTGAACGCCTCGAGAACTTCTTGAAAAAAGCACAGCGCAAAGCTGGTTACCAACAAGTCATTACCCCACACATAGGTAACAAAGAACTCTATGTCACCTCTGGTCACTACGAAAAATATGGCGCCGATTCCTTTCAGCCTATCCGCACACCAGATCCAAACGAAGAATTCTACCTCAAGCCCATGAACTGCCCGCATCACTGCGAAATTTTCAAGAGCAAACCAAGATCTTACAAAGACCTACCTGCGCGTTTTGCAGAATTTGGTACGGTTTATCGCTACGAGCAATCTGGTGAGCTTCACGGCCTCACTCGTGTTCGTGGCTTTACCCAAGACGACGCCCATATTTTCTGTACTCAAGAACAAGTCAAAGAAGAATTCAAAAACGTCATTGACATCGTACTTTATGTACTTAAAACCTTAAAGTTTGAAAACTATAAGGCTCAAATTTCACTCCGAGACAAAGACAATCGCGCTAAATATATCGGTTCAGACGAAAATTGGCAAAAAGCAGAGCAAGCCATCATCGATGCCGCTGCAGAAAAAGAATTGCCAACTGTTGTCGAATACGGAGAGGCTGCTTTCTATGGTCCAAAACTAGACTTCATGGTCCAAGATGCCTTGGGTCGTGAGTGGCAACTAGGTACCATCCAGGTAGATTACAATCTTCCTGAACGTTTTGAGCTTGAATACATCGGGGCCGATAACCAAAAGCATCGTCCGGTCATGATTCACCGTGCACCATTTGGTTCTATGGAAAGATTCGTGGCTGTATTACTCGAGCATTGTGCCGGTGACTTCCCTTTATGGTTGTCAACAGAGCAATTTATTGTCTTGCCAATCTCTGAGAAATACAACGACTACGCAGAAAAAGTTTTAGAATTCCTAAATAATTCCGATATTCGCGGACTTATTGATGACCGCAACGAGAAAATCGGAAAGAAAATTCGCGATGCAGAACTCAAGAAAGTACCTTTTATGCTCATTGTTGGCGAAAAAGAAGCCGAAACCGAAGCAGTCTCAGTCAGACAGCGCGGTGTCGGGGACCACGGCAGCATGAACCTGGACAACTTTGCGGCTTTGATCCAGGAAGCAATTGCCGCGGAATTGGCATAAGTTGAACTGAAATACTGAATGAGAAGAAACTCAAAACCGTTTGTAAAAAGAGAAGAGGCTGCTCAGCACCGCATCAATGATAAAATTTTTGCGTCTGAAATCCGCCTTGTGAATGATGGTGAAGAACCTCAAGTAATGAGCGTTGCCAAGGCAATTGCACTTGCGGAAGAACAAGAACTTGACCTCGTTGAGATTTCTCCAAATGCCACTCCTCCTGTTTGTAAAATCATGGACTACAAAAAGTTCATTTACAACCAGAAGCGTAAACAAAAAGAACTAAAAGCCAAGCAAAGCAAGGTTATTCTTAAAGAAATCCGTTTCGGACCCAACACTGATGACCACGATTTCGCTTTTAAATTGGCCCACGCTAAAAAATTCCTAGAAGAAGGCAGCAAGGTGAAAGCCTACGTTTTCTTTAAAGGACGTACCATCGTGTTTAAAGACAGAGGCGAGATTTTACTACTCAAATTTGCCCAAGAACTCGCAGATCTAGGAGCGGTAGAACAGCTACCTAAACTAGAAGGTAAAAAAATGATCTTAATGATCAACCCGAAAAAGAAATAAGAAGCTGATATATAAGTTTAACACAAAAAAAAGGAAGTCAAATGCCTAAAATGAAAACAAAATCCAGTGCAAAGAAGCGATTCACCATCACTGGAAGTGGCAAAATCAAGCGCAAGCACGCGTTCAAGAGTCACATCCTTACCAAAAAAGCAACGAAACGTAAGCGCAACCTTACGCATGCTGGTTTGGTACACGATGCAGACCTCTCGAATGTTAAGTTGCAATTGTGCATGAAATAGTCACTTAACGGTTATTAAATTGTAGAACCCGGTACCGAGTCCCTAAGTCTTCTTTGAGAAGCACTCTTTGCCAAAAAATTTAGAAAATATGCCAAGATCAGTAAATCACGTTGCATCAAGAGCTCGCAGAAAGAACTTGATGAAATTGGCCAAAGGTTACTTTGGTCGTCGTAAAAATGTCTGGACAGTAGCTAAAAACGCCATTGAAAAAGGTTTAGTTTATGCTTACTCAGGACGCAAGCAAAAGAAAAGAAATTTCCGTTCACTCTGGATTACCCGTATCAATGCTGGCGCACGCCTTCATGGTATGAGCTATTCACAGTTCATGGGAGCCGTTCACAAAAGTGGTATTGAGCTCAATCGCAAAGTTCTTGCAGATTTAGCCATGAACCACCCAGATGCTTTCAAAGCAATCATCGAGACGGTTAAAAAATAAGTTTGCAAACTATATCAGCTTAAAGCCATTAGTCTCGGATTAATGGCTTTTTTTATTTCAATCTTCAGCACGACATAAAATAAATATTAGCTTTTTACGTTCATACGCCATGGCATATCGCTACCTCTTGCCTTTACTACTAATCCTTAGCGCCTGCGTTAAGAATAACCCAGACCCTTCTTGGTTAGAAGTCAATGCCTGGACCCTAGAAGCGAATTCGACGCTCAACGGAGAAGAGGGGGAGCTCACGCACAATATTACAGACGCTTGGGTATACATCGACGACAAACTCATTGGTGTCTTTGAAGTGCCTTTTAAAATTCCTGTACTCAAGGATGGTCTGTGCAATATCCGCATTTATCCTACCATCAAGATCAACGGTGTCGGAAGCACAAAAATGAAGAATGAGCACATGGTGCCATTTGAGGTCAATGCCACCTTGACTAAAAATCAAACGCTTACTTTGAATCCGGTCACGCATTACAAAGACGGCCTCAGTTTTTGGATAGAAGATTTCGAAGATATCAACATCAAGCTCACCGATGATCCCAATACTTCATCAGCAAATCTCAATCTGGCCAATGATTCTTTGAAATGGTTCAATGGTAATTATTATGGGCAAGTGAATTTAACGGCACAAGATTCCATGTGGATTGCCTACACCAATCAAGATCAGCAACTCGCTATTCCAAAAGGAAAGCAGGCGGTTTTAGAAATCGATTACTGCAACTCCGTTGATTTTACCCATTACCTTTTGTTTGTGAATAGCAATGGTACCAATGAAAATATTATGCGTACCATGAGACAAAGTCCACTGAACTCCTTGCGTTGGAAGAAAATTTATATTCTGCTCAGCGAAGTCATTGGCTATGGCCCCAACAACACCAATTATGTGCAGGCTTTTAAAGCCTTCTACGACAGCACCTTGAGTAATAATGTCATTTTGATTGACAATTTAAAAGTTGTTTATTTTCCGTGAAAGATCGCTTTTGGATAGCTTGTTTGGTAAGTATTGATTATTTCAGTGCTGCAGGAGCTTGGGCGCTATTCTTTTATCTGCGTCAAGTTTTTATAGAAAAACACGACTTCCATCCCGATCAAAACTTTTTACTAGGCACATTTTTATTGCCTATTTTTTGGTTGTGCTTTTATCTCTTACAAGGGACATATCACGACGTGCGCAGGCTCTTTCGCATGAAAGTCCTGATCATGAGTCTTGGCGCAACATTTTTTGGAACCATCGTTTTGTTTTTTACGCTTTTACTTGATGATCAAATCCAAACCTACCAAAGTTATTACCAACTGACTACTTGGCTTTTTGCCATACACTTATCGCTACTTGCTATTTCGCGTTTGGTTTTTACAACCGTTTTGATCAGTTATATCAGGGCTGCTGGGCATGGTTTCAGGACACTGATTGTAGGCGGAAACGAAAAAGCACTTGAAATTTATCACGAACTGAATGCAAGCCCAAACATGATCAATTATTTTGTTGGTTTCATTCAGGTGAATGGCCGCGATAATTTACTTACAGGCTTGTTGCCACATTTAGGCAAGACGCCCGAAATCGAACACGTTTTAGAAACCCAGCAAGTGGAAGAAGTCATAATTGCGGTCGAGAGCTCTGATCACGACCGCCTCAAAGACATTATTTCGCGCATCGACAACGGGAAAATACGCATCAAAGTCTTGCCCGACATGTATACTATTTTGGCGGGTTCGGTCGACATGACCAATATTTACGGGGCCTTACTCATTGAAATCAATCCGGATGTCATGCCTTATTGGCAGCGTGCCATCAAGCGCCTGATGGATATTTTGCTTTCATTTTTGGCATTGATTGCACTGATTCCTTTCTTTATTTTTTCAGCAATAGCCGTAAAACTCTCGTCACCGGGCTCAATTTTCTTCTTGCAAGATAGGGTAGGGCTCAATGGCAAGAATTTCAAAATCATCAAATTCAGAACGATGTATGTCAATTCAGAAGCGTCTGGGCCACAACTTTCAAGTGAAGGCGACCCAAGAATTACACCAATTGGGCGTTTTATGAGAAAAACAAGACTCGATGAATTTCCTCAATTTCTCAATGTATTATTAGGGCAAATGTCTTTAGTCGGACCACGGCCAGAGCGCCAATTTTATATCGATCAAATTGTGCAGGTGGAGCCACAATATATTCACCTGACGCGCGTAAGACCTGGTATTACATCATGGGGGCAGGTCAAGTTTGGATATGCAGAAAATGTAGATCAAATGCTGCAGCGCATGAAATTCGACCTCATTTACCTGAAAAATCGCAGTTTAGCACTCGATATTAAAATCATGTTTTATACCGTGATCATCGTTTTCAAAGCGCAAGGAAAGTAATGCTTGTTTGATTCATCAAATATGTGTATCTTTGCACCCTTAATTAACTAATTTATAAATCTGGGTTTCGTACCCTAAACTGTAAAGTACAATGGCAACACGCATTCGTCTTCAAAGACACGGTAAAAAAGGTAAACCATTTTTTCATTTGGTAGCTGCAGATAGCCGTGCAAAACGCGATGGTAAATTCATCGAAAAACTCGGAACTTATAATCCAACTGCTAATCCTGCTGTAATCGATATCAATTTCGATGCAACACTTACTTGGGTTCAAAACGGTGCCGAAATGTCTGACACAGCTCGTGCTATTCTATCTTACAAAGGTGTTTTGTACAAAAATCACTTACTTAACGGTGTGAAAAAAGGTGCATTAACAGCTGAGCAAGTAGAAGAGCGTTTCAACAAATGGTTGGCAGACAAAGAAGCAAAAATTGACAACAAAATCTCTGGTCTTGTTAAAAGTGCAGAAAAAGCAAAAGCAGATCGCTTAGCTGCTGAAGCTGCAACAAATGCCGCGAAAGCTGCTGCAGTTGAAGCTAAAAACACCCCAGCTGTTGAAGAAGTAGCTGAAGAGGTTGTAGCAGAAGAAGCTCCAGCAACTGAAGAGGTTGTAGCAGAAGAAGCTCCAGCAACTGAAGAGGTTGTAGCAGAAGAAGCTCCAGCAACTGAAGAAGTTGTAGCTGAAGAAGCTCCAGCAACTGAAGAAGTTGTAGCAGAAGAAGCTCCAGCAACTGAAGAAGTTGTAGCAGAAGAAGCTCCAGCAACTGAAGAGGCTCCTGCTGCTGAAGAAGCATCAGAAGAAGCAGCTGCTGAATAAGCATATGCAACAACAAGATTGTTATTATTTAGGTCTTATCGCGAAACTTCACGGATTCAAAGGTGAAGTTTCGTTGTTTTTAGACGTTACAGATCCAAGTGCATACGTAGGTTTAGATGCCTTGTTTCTAGATATGAATGGCCAACTCACGCCATTTTTTATCGAGGGCTTCAAGCTCAAAAACAAAGGTTTTGCTGCCGTCAAATTTGAAGGTATTGAAACCGAAGAAGCAGCCAAGCGCCTGCTCAAGAAAAAAGCCTACCTCCCCCTAGAAATTCTCCCAGAACTCGATCAAAGTTCTTTTTATGATCACGAAATCATTGGCTACAAAGTATTTGACGCCGAAAAAGGTGCAATAGGCGTGGTACAAGACGTGATCGACATGACCGCAAACCCATTATTGCAACTCGATTTCAATGGTACGGAAATCTTAGTTCCAATTTTTGAGGGTCTCATCGAAAAAGTTGAGCGCAAAAAAAAGGAGCTCTTTATCAAAGCTCCTGAAGGATTAATCGATTTGTATATCGGTTAATGAAGCAGGCCCATGGCAATTTTCATTCTGATCACCTTTTTGGCTGCGGCGTCTACCTGTGCTTTGAAAGCAGGATCTCTGCGATAATGCTGTAAAATCTCTGAATGCGCTTTCTTTGCATCAACAGGCATCAAAACGATGTCACAACCTGCAGCCACTGCTTTGTAAGCACACTCAGGAACAGCAACAACGCCACCCATGTTCATGGCGTCTGTCACGATCAAGCCTTTGAAGCCCATTTCATTCTTTAGTAAATCAGTTACAATGGTTTTAGAACAAGTTGCGGGAAGTCCGTTGGTTTGGTACTTTGCATTGTTTTGAACAGCAATGTGTGCTACCATGATGGAGAGGACACCTTGTGCAATGAGTGGTGGATAGTTTTGAATTTCTTTCAATTCGCCATCAATCATTTGGAGTGCTTTGTGCGTATCGCCAGAAACCAAACCGTGTCCGGGGAAATGCTTGGCTGTAGCAATGATCCCTTGTTTTTGGGTTTCATCGATAAAAGCACCTGACCACGGAATAATATTAGCGGGTACGGCACCAAAGCTTCTGAAACCAACCGTTGCATTCGGAGACATATCGACAACAGGTGAAAAGTTATAATTGATGCCAATTTCATTCAAGTCCTTAGAAATGATTTGTGCACAATTGCGTACTTCTTCAATGGACTGCATTTCATTGGCCTTTTTTACAGGCGTTGACCCCATGATCTTGCGATTGACCAAACTTGGTTCGGCATCAGCACTATAGAGAAAGGGGAGGTTGCCGTATTTTTTGTTTTGTGCTTCGAAGTCGGTGATCCAGGATTTAAAACCATCTTTGGTGCCATTGAGCATCAAGACGCCACCAATAATGCGATTTTTAATGTGTTGATCAATAGTGGTTTTTTCTTGACCTAAGCGCCCTACAGCAGGCATGATCAGTTGTGCAACGATGGCAGTGTCATCAAGGCTTGCGAAAACTTTTTCAACAGCGGCATCGAGGTCTTTGCTTTCTTTGAGAAAATCTTGTAATTCAAATTGTGTTTGAATTTGGACAATTTCAGGTTTTTCAACCTCTTTTTTGGGTGCTTGTGCACAGCTATTAAAGAGCAAACCAATGCTCAGAACGCTTAATAATGGTAATTTCATGTGTCAAAGATAAAAGTTTACAACTAATTGAGGCATTCAAACGACCTAATCAAAACCATATTTATGCAACGCTTATTATTTTTTATTCTTTTTATTGCAACGTGCTTTAGTTCTCAGACCTACGCTCAGAATTTTTACAATCGCGATACCATTCAAGTTATTGAGCTTTTCTTTTCGTTTTCAAACTGGGATGCACAGCTAGATGCCAACGAAGCCACTGAAACTTATATTTATGCTGACTCCGTTCGCATCAATGGTCAAAGCTTTGATTCATGCGGTGTTCGTTATAAGGGAAACAGCTCTTACAATCCAACAAATCAAAAGAATCCGCTTAGAATAGAACTCAATACGATCAAAGGAAATCAAGATTACCAGGGTGTCACAGATATCAAGTTATCCAATTGTTATAAAGACCCTTCCATGATTCGTGAGATTTTATCTTATCAAATTCTTGAAAACTACATGGATTGTCCAGGTTCTAATTTTGCCAGAGTTTATATCAATGGCCAATATAGAGGTGTTTATACCAACAACCAGGCCATCAATGATGACTTCAATCAGGCACATTATTACCACGCTGATGATACTTATTTCAAGTGTAATCCGGTGGGTGGTGCAGGCCCCGGTGGGGGTGTAAGCCCTGATTTGAAATATTTGGGTACAGATAGCACTAGTTATTTCAATGGTTATGAGTTGCAATCTACATATGGATGGAACCGCTTGGTAGCACTATGTAATACACTCAATAATGATTTTCAAAATATTGAGTCTACGCTAGACATCGACAGAGCAATTTGGATGTTAGCCTTTAACAATGTCTTGGTAAATCTCGATTCATACAGCGGAGCCTTCAGACAAAATTATTATATCAGTTGGGATAAAAATGGCCGTTTTGTACCGACTGTTTGGGACGTCAACATGAGTTTTGGCGGTTTTCCTG
>JBEDCS010000142.1:0-15651 GCA_041176605.1 Bacteroidota bacterium | reverse complement strand
CGTGACAACGGTACACCTTCAGGTAGTACTTCTAATGGAACAGACGGTTTTGAAGTAGGTAACCTTTTTGATATCTTCCAAGATGCAACCATTAAAGCAATTAATGTTCGCCTACCAAGTGGCGCAAATGGTGCTACAGTTGGTACAGAGGTTTTCGTTAAACTTTACTCAATTGATGCAACTACTGGTGATTTCGTTTTTGAATCTGAATCTTTGCCACTTGCTATTCAAAGTAATAACTTGGCAACTAACCTAGTGATGGAATTAGATCCATATATCGACCTTACAGCTGGTTCAACATACTTAGCGGTTGTTGGTGCTTATTCAGCAGGCTTGCGTGTTTCTAACGCTGGTAAATCAGAGCCACAAACATCTTTCTTCCTCGATATGGCAGACAACACTTGGTATTATACAACTAATACACCGATTGTTCGCATGAATTTTGATCCAATTGTTAGCGTTGCTGAACAAGCTGAATTGAGCCATGCGGTAGTTATGCCTAATCCAACACTTGCCAATGCTACTTTACGTTTTGACCTTCAAAACAATGCAGATCTTAGCTATACTGTTACCGATGTTTCAGGAAAGGTAATGCAAGCGACTACAATCAATGGTTTAGCTGCAGGTTCTCATGAGTTGGCAATCAATTCTGAAAGCTGGGCTGCCGGAATTTATACTGTGGTAATGACATCCAATGGCATGACACTTACAAAGAAATTTGTGAAGCGTTAAGCCTCAAAAAAAAATAAATGAAAAGCCGGGCAACCGGCTTTTTTTATGACTCATGACTTTCGAATACGGTTATTTCGGTTTATTCTTGGCTAGTTTCTTGGCGGCTACCATATTGCCAGTTGCCTCTGAAATCTTTTTAACGGCGATGTTTCATTATGGTTATGAACCGCTAGCGTGTCTGGCAGTAGCTACAGCCGGAAATTCTATGGGCGCGTGGCTCAATTATGGAATTGGTTATTTAGGCAACCCAAATTGGCTCAGAAAACTAGGAGCAAAACCCGAGAAAATAGAGCAATGGAAAGTCAAGATTCAGCGCTATGGCAGCTGGATGGCCTTGTTGTGCTGGCTCCCATTTGTAGGCGACATTATTGGCATTGGCCTTGGATTTTTTAGGGTGCCATGGCTCCCCACTTTTTTACTAATTACGGTCGGTAAGTTTGTCCGTTACGCAATCGTCACCCTGTTTTTCTTTCTTTAGTTCAAGCTCTTTAAGTAGCGCTCAAAAGGATCTATTTGGTCCAGTAAATCTTGACGGCTCATTTTTAGCCAAATATCCGGAACAATGGGCTGCAAAACTTTTTCTTTAATATGTAGCGGCGTGAATTTTAAGGTAGAAACAATGACACTGATTTGAGAGTTTTGTAGCGAAATTGCCGCCGGATTACCAAAAGTTCCGCCCATACCGCCCATGCAAGTTGTCCCGATGATTTCGCCCCTGTTGATATGCTTGAACCATGCGGCAAAAAGCACTGAGGCAGACATCGAATTTCCGTTCATAACCAAAGAGCACTTTCCTTTATAAGTATAGTTTCGTTCATTGGTAGGCACATAATCATAGAGAATGTTATAAGTGCTGCCTTTAGGCATTCTATAGAAGTCATATTCTTTGGAAATCAGGCCATTTGGATATACATTTTTGGCCCTATTGACAAATTGCATTTGTTGCACAGGGCTTAGTAAGGCAAAGCGGTCATAATTACTGCGCTTGTAAAGGTAATTGGTTTGGATAGCTATGTTATTTGTATTGATGTAACTAAACAAGTATTCTTCAGCGCGAAGCAAACCACCCAAATTATCTCTGAGGTCGATATAAATATGTGTGCAATTCCGTTTTTCTACCTCTGCAAAGAATTCATCGACCTTTTTTTGAAATAAGGGTAAGGAAAGCGGCTGAAAAGAAGAAAGGGTGATTAGGCCTCTATTTTGCTCATCAAAAGAAAAACTCACAACATCATCTTGTTGCCCGCTTAAGCTCGCTAAAAAATATTTCCATGTGGAAACAAAAGGAATATTCAAAATAGTCGTGTCCCCATTGGGTTTTACAACCTGAAACTTTGCCTCCTTTTGTTCTTTTAAACTCATTTGAAGTAGGTTGTAGGCAACTCCGATATAATCCAATGCCACCTCATTTTGCGCCTCTTTAGCTGCGCCTTCGCACATACTAAGCGCTTGTGCCATTTCATAAAGTTTGGCAATCGGAAATTCGTCTACAGCAAGTAATTCATCAGCTGTATTGAGACGGTCTGAAAAGCCCCCAAAGATGTAGAATTTCTGCTCAATTTGCGTTACAAAAAAGGGCAGTACTTTTCTATTGGCATTTACTTGATACAAAAAGTCTTTTGGGTTGAGGCCCGTGTGAGAGTCTTTGAGCGAATTGAGATAATCATTCACAATCAGCATAAACTCAAGAACCGTTTTTGGCTGCTCACATGCTTTTTTTGCCTTGTTGTAGGCCTCAATCAATGCACTTGTGGTGGTGTAGTAGGTTGGGTTTGGATGCGTTTGCAAAATATGTTTGTGCACCTGGGCTAAGTCTGCCTGCATGGCGTCGGCACACAGATATGTACTGGCAACTAGCTGCTTTTTAGGCTTGAAAACTGAGGTGCATTCTTGGCTTTGGACGCGAAGTCCAATAATGAAAAGGAAGGAGACCAAGAATAATTTTTGCATCAAAGCTTTATACGGAATAATTGTATTTTTGTTCCATGACGCGTCAAAAATATTTTACCCTGATTTCTGGATTTTTATTGCTTATGTTTAGTGCTTGCGAACAAGACAACAAGGCTTATTGTTCATGTTTAGAACAAGCCAATAAGGTCAATAAATTGAGTGCTGTGATTTGGTCTGGTGCAGCGACACACCAAGATACAATGGCACTTAAAAAGGCCTTGGCCTCAAAAGAGAAATTGTGTCTATCGATTCAACAGAGCAAGGACAACGCCATTCAGGAATTGAAGGGAACTTGCAATTAGCAACTACGGTACTGATTGCCGGAGGATCAGGTCTTATCGGCCAAAGGTTGAAAAATACTTTTGAGCAAAAGGGTTTTGCTGTACTCATTTTGACACGCAATCCAAAATCACCTCAGGACGTCTACTGGGATCCAAGCACCCAACAAATCGAGCTTGAAAAACTAGCAAACGTTCAGTACATCATCAATTTATGTGGTGAGAGTATTGGATCTGGGCGTTGGACAGCATCTCGCAAAAAAGTACTGATCCAATCTAGAGTAGAGCCGGCGTTATTTTTAGCAGCCATCGCCCAAAAGCTCCCACATCTCAAGCATTACATTGGTGCTTCGGGTGTCAATTGTTATGCAGCAGAATCCGGTGTAGTTTATCAAGAAGGCGCGCCATACGGCCAAGATTTCTTGTCTAAGGTAGTCGAGTCCTGGGAAGAAGCACATCAAGCGGTTTTGAAAAATACATCAGGTTGTCTATTGCGCATCGCTATGGTTTTAGCAGCTGAAGGTGGCGCCTTGAACACCATAAAGCGCCCTATTGCCTTAGGGTTTGGTTCTGCAATTGGTTCAGGTAAACAAATGTGCCCCTGGATACATATCGATGACCTCTGTTCCTTGATTGTTTTTGCAGTAGAAAATCAACTGAAAGGCACCTACAATGCACTTGCGGATAACGATAGCAACCTCAAAATGACTCAAGTTATTGCCAAACTTTTGCGCAAGCCACTTTGGGCGCCAGCCGTTCCAGCATTTGCTTTAAAATTGTTGCTTGGCGAGCAAGCTTTTTTAGTTTTAACAGACTTGAAAGCGAGCAATCAAAAGTTAATACAAACAGGGTTTTCATTCAACTACTCCAATTTAGAGCAGGCACTTAAACCCTTGTTAACTAAAAGCTAACAATAAGCACACAAAGCCTCCTTAAATTCACCGCAAGTTGTTTTTCAAACAGAAAAACCTTACATTCAAACAAAAAAGCGGATGCGAAAAAAGGAAAAAATCTTTGTGCTCGACACCTCTGTCTTGCTACATGACTTCGATGCAATTGTCAATTTCAAAGAGCACTATGTTGCCATTCCAATCACGGTTCTAGAAGAACTTGATAAGTTTAAAATAGGCAACGACACCAAGAATTTTTCAGCCCGGGAAGTCATTCGTTTTATTGATAAACTTTCTGGTAGTGGCTCACTTCAAGAATGGATTTCGCTCGGTAAAACGCTCGGCAAATTTAAAGTTGTAATGGATGAGCAACCCTCAGGCGTCAATGCCGAAAAGGTGTATGCCATGGGCAAAAATGACCACAAGATCATTAATGCCGCGCTTAACCTAATGGAAGCGGAGCCAAAAAGAACGGTCATTTTAGTAACAAAAGACATCAATTTACGCATTAAAGCCAAAGCCCTCGGTGTGGTGGCAGAAGACTACGAAACAGGCAAGGTCAATTCGCAAGAGATCGAAACAGCCGGAAAATATGGCATTGACGGCATTGACTCAGAAGTGATCCGAGAAATATTTACACGGGGAAGCATTGAAGAAAATGGTTTGCTCGGCAACAAAAAAGTGACGAACGGCTACTATATCCTTAAGAATGGCAAGACATCTTCTTTGGCTTTTTATAATCATCATACAGATTGCGTTGAGCGCATCGAAAAAGAATTTGTGTACGGCATTAAACCTAAAAATGCCGAACAAGCATTTGCTTTTCATGCCTTATTGAATCCAGATGTTAAGTTAGTCGCGATGCAAGGTGTGGCTGGTACTGGTAAAACACTTTTGGCATTGGCGGCCTCATTGGAACAAAATAAAAAGTTCAATCAGATCATTTTGGCACGGCCACTTGTCCCACTTTCCAATAAAGAAATTGGTTTTTTACCAGGCGATGCCGACGACAAGATTGGCCCATATATGGAACCACTTTGGGACAACCTCAAGTTCATTAAGTCTCAGTTTGGCGAAAATGAAAAGAAATACAAGGCTATTTTAGAGATGGAACAAACCAAGCGCATCGTCATTACACCGCTGGCCTTCATCAGGGGAAGAAGTTTAAGCAACATCATGTTTATCATTGATGAAGCCCAGAATTTAACGCCTCACGAGGTCAAGACCATCATCACTAGAGCTGGCGAGAACACGAAAATTGTTTTTACGGGTGATGTCAACCAGATTGATACGCCTTACTTGGATGAGAACAGTAACGGGCTCGCCTACTTGATTGACAGACTGCAAGGACAACCCTTGTTTGCACATGTCAGACTCGAAAAAGGGGAGCGCTCAGAATTGGCCAACTTAGCCAATGACTTACTCTAGTTCTTGCGGATGAATGCGCAATAACTCGCCGCAATACAGCGATTTCTCGGTTTGACTCTCGAGATAAAGCTCTGACTGCGCCACTGCTCTGCCTGGAAAGTACATTTCGGCGAGTTCAGTGAGCAAATTCGCTTCAATAGAAGGCGAGTAGGTGTTGAGTGTGAGTCTGCCACTAGGTTCAAGGATATTTGCACAGGCTGCAAAGAGCTGATCAATTTTGTCCTCGAGTTTCCATTTTTCACCTTTGACGCCATTGCCCCAAGCGGGAGGGTCCATGAGGATGTAGTCGTAGCGCTTGCCACGGCGTGCTTCGCGTTCGGCAAACTTGAGCGCGTCTTCGAGCACCCAATGGATATTGAGCAAACGACTTTCTTCCATATTCATCTTGGCCCAATTTAAAATAGACTTTGAAGAATCGATATGAAAGGTATCTGCGCCTTTCAGCCTTGCCATGCAACTTGCAGCACCCGTGTAGGCAAATAGGTTCAAAAATTTGTCGTCAGATTTGACATATTTATCGATGTGGTTCCAGTTGATGGCTTGCTCAGGAAATAAGCCAACATGTTTGAATGTTGAGGTTCCTAAGACGAATTTGAGCCTTCCAAAACTAACGGTCCATTCGGTTGGCGCTTCCTTTTTCAGGGTTTTCCAACGACCGTTTTTGCCAGGCACTTCTACAAATTCCCAGTGGGCCATAGTGCGCCACTCTGTGAAGGGCTTACCAGAATGAAAATAGGCTTGGATATCTGGGCGAATCGTGATGATTTTGCCCCAGCGTTCGAGTTTTTTGCCGCCACCTGCATCAAGCAATTGGTAGTCGGGCCATGAAGGCGCAATGGTGCGCTTTGCGTCTGACATATTAGCGCATTTTAGGTGTTTTTTTGCGTCCACCCATCATTTGTGCCATGCGCATCTGATTTTTTGACGGCGCAGCTTGTAGCTGTTGTTGCAACATTTTAATTTGATCGCGAAGCATGCCGTTTTTATCGTGCTTCTTGGCTTCAGCAAGTAAGGTTAAAGCTTCTTGACGACGACCTGTTTGGGCACAAATACCCGCCAGGTGCATGCGTGCCACCGCGTTATCTTCATTTGTTCTGAGACCTAAACCAAGTGCTTTTCTAAGTAACTGCTCTGCATTGGCAAATCCTAGTTCTTGTGCACCGAGTACAGCTCTGAGATACAAGACGTAAGCGTGTTGCTTGCGCGGTAAAAATTGAGGATGTGTAATCTTGTTGATATAAGCCTTGGCTTTGTCTTGATTCCCGACGCGCATTTGGTTGAGCGCAAGGATCATGTTTTCGTTTCTGAAAAACGAAAGAATAATTAAGGCAGTGATGAAAATAAAGGAAATGCCCCAACCCCAATGTCCTGAAACAAAAAGGTATATGTTGAAGAAAGTGGCTACAACGGCAAGAATAATACGGATGATAAAAGCGCTCATGATTTAAGATTCAATAGTGGCAATACATTTGAGTTCGATGGCAATAGGTGTAGGCAAGGAAGATATTTCTACTGTGGTACGACACGGAAGGTTTTCCTTGAAGTATTCGGCGTAAAGGCGGTTATAGGTGTGAAAATCACGTTTCATGTTTACTAAAAAAACAGTGACATCTACCAATTGGTCCCAGGAAGAACCCGAAGCCTCGAGGATGGCACGTACGTTTTCGAATACGCTTCGGCATTGTGCTTCAAAGTCAAAGGTAATGAAGTTGCCGTTGTGATCGAGCTTTAGTCCAGGTACCGAAGAATCGTTGGCATCTGAGCCGGCTACTCTTGGGCCCACGCCTGACAAAAAGAGCAAGTTACCGACGCGTCGTGCGTGCGGATACAGACCTACTGGTTTTGGGGCTTTGTCTGTGGAGATACGTTCATTTGCGGACATAATGCGGAATTTAGGCAAATATAAGGAAAGGAGGCGGAATTCGCTTGAAGTTAGCTTCAGAAGCTGAGGTAAAGAACAGATAATTGCTTAATTTCGCTATACATGGAACAAAAGCCTGAACATATCGAACTTTCGGTGATCATCCCGACTTTCAACGAAGAAGGTAATATCGCTTTATTGATACAAAGGCTTGACCAAACCATGCTCCAAATGGGTTGTAACCACTATGAATACATTTTTATTGACGACGGCAGCACCGACCATTCCCTTCAAAATATTAAAACTGCACGCAAGCAAAATAGCAGTGTCAATTTTCTTCAATTCAGCAAGAATTTCGGGCATCAATATGCCTTAAAAGCTGGTCTTGATCACGCCCGCGGTGCAGCAGTTGTTAGCCTAGATGCAGACCTTCAGCACCCGCCTGAGCTCATCTCTGAAATGTACCAACGTTGGAAAAATGGCGCTGAGGTGGTCTACACCCGTCGCCAAGATGAAAAAAGCATTGGCTTTTTTAAACGCAAAAGCGCCAAAGTTTTTTATTGGTTGGCCAACAGATTGTCTGAAGTACCTATTGAAGAGGGCACCGCCGATTTTCGGCTACTCGATCGCAAGGTTGTCAATGCCATTAAATCCTATAAAGAATCCGACTTATTTTTAAGGGGCCTCATCCCAACATTAGGATTCAAACAAGAAGGCCTAGACTACACACCAGCCAAAAGACACAGTGGTCAAACGAAATATTCTTTTTCAAAAATGTTTCAGTTTGCCATCAACGGCATTACCTCTTCTAGTGCAAAGCCACTTTATTTATCGATATACTTAGGCCTATTCTTTGCCTTGCTGGCTTTTGTTTACGGATGTTATGCCGTTTACATTGCGCTGTTCACTAATGAAGCCATCACTGGCTGGACCTCTCTCATCGCTTCAGTTTTATTCATTGGCGGCATTCAAATGATCCTGATAGGCATTGTTGGCATTTATCTTGGCAAACTATTTGTGCAAAGCAAGCAGCGCCCAACTTATATCATTAAAGAAAACAGCATCCATGACTAAAAATGTCTTCAATTTCTTGTTTTTTTCTTGTTTGCTGCTCGTTTTATCCAATCGTGTAAGCGCTCAAATCCCTATGGAATCTTGGAAATATCATGTTTCAAGTGCCAAGGCAATTGACATCACCACAGATGGTGAGCGCGTTTTCACAGCGCTTGAAAACGGACTTTACATTTACAATCCTTACACGGAGGAAGGCGAGCTCAAAACCGCACTCAATGGCCTTTCGGATGTTACAATTACTTGCATTTATTTCGATGAGCAGCAAGATGCAGTCTATATCGGTTATGCCAATGGCAATATCGACAAATGGCAGAACGGAAAGATCACCAATATTCCGGCTATTAAATTGGCCAATATTGCCAATTCCAAGCGCATCAATCATTTTGAAAGAAATGGGCCATATGTTTATGCCGCCAATGACTTTTCAATAGTACTTATTGATGCCGCCAAGGATGAAATCAAAGACACCTATTATCCTACAAATGGTTTAGAACCGATTATGGATGTTGCGATCAGTGCAGATTCTATTTTTGCATTAACGCCTAGCCAAATGTTGAAGGGTTTGCGCACCAATCCTGCTTTACCAGACTACTCCCAATGGGACCGCGATTTGCGTTTTCCTTTTCAACTCGACAACAAATATCATGAACTCCAACAAATTGGGCAGCAATTTTGGGTGCTTCGCAAAAATGAAACATATGGCCTAGACAGCGTTTTTAGGCTCGTCAATGAACAACTCGAATTGGTAACCAATCAACCGTTTTCAATAGAGATCAATGCCATACAAGCTCACAATAATCAGATGGCAGTTTGCACCGATGGTGGCTTTATACTTTACGATGCTCAAGGCCAATGGCAAACCGCATATTCATCCAATTTACTTGACCGTTGGCTAAATACTTCAAGAGTGTGTTGGCTCAAAAATGCGTTTTGGGGGGCAGATCAAGCTTGGGGGCTTCAAGAGCACCTTAATGAATACACTTGTATCAAATACCACATCGAGGGCTTGGCCAATCGTTTTGTTTATGCCATGGATTGGCAAAAGGATGTCTTGGCAGTCAGTTCAGGAAGACTCGAAGCTGAAATTGCTCCTGCATTTACTCGAAATGGCTTACATATTTTAGAAGAAGGTCAATGGCGTTTTCATAATGTCCCGAAAGTCAGCAGTTGGGATGCCAACAAAATCTGGGATTTCATCAGCATTGCCGTCAATCCAAAGAACCCAAAAGAAATAGCCAGCAGCACCTATTCTTTTGTGCCTCTTACTGTCCTGACAGAAACAGACACGCTTATTTTTGACCAAACTAATTCTCCGCTAGAGCCCGTTTCAATTGGCTCAGGTTGGTCTTTGGTTTCTTCCGTGAAGTATGACGAGCGCGGTAATTTGTGGTGTCTTAACGGCTATACCGACCGCCCCTTGAAAGTACTTCAGAAAGATGGCACTTGGCTCAGCTTCTATTCCGGAGTGGCCTCTTCAAACAAAATGACCACCAAATTAGAAATTGATTTTCAGGATAACGTTTGGATGGGCACCTACTCAAATGGCCTCACTGGCTTGAAGCACAACGGCACCCTTGATGACCCTTCAGATGACCAATTTGTTTCACTAGGCACTGGCGAACTTCTGGGTAATTTACCCTCTAATAAAATTACGGCCTTAGCCGCTGATTTTGATGGCGAGCTCTGGATTGGCACTGATGCTGGCTTTGCAGTGTTGTACAATGCCAATGGTGCTTTTGACGCCGCTGCCGGAGATTACGATGCACAACGCATCAAAGTGCCTTTTGAAGGAAACACAGAATATGTTTTAGGAGAAGCGCACATCACTGATATTGAGGTCGATGGCGGGAACCGCAAATGGATGGCAACCGCCAATGCTGGTCTTATTTTATTGAGTCCTGACGGCACAGAAATCATTCGTCAGTACAACACAGACAACTCACCAATTGTTTCTAACACCATTTACGATATTGAATTGAACCACACCACAGGTGAGCTCTACATTGTAACCGACCGCGGCTTGATCTCTTTGAGGGTAGATGCAACCTATGAAGACCCAACTTATGAGCAAATGACCGTTTTCCCGAACCCAGTTAGGCCAGATTACAATGGCCCAATTACGCTCCAAGGAATCCGCTACAATTCAGATGTCAAAGTCACAGATGCTGCCGGAAATGTTGTTTACAAAACACAATCTAATGGAGGAACGGCAACATGGCATGGTCTGAACTCGAACGGCGAAAAAGTCCCTACGGGTGTTTATTTTTTCTGGACTGCCATGAATATTCAAGGCGGAGACCACAAAGTAGCCAAAGTGCTCGTCATTCGTTGATATGCTGCCCTTCGACTTTTTATCTCCTTTCATTGAGCTCATTGCAGCAATCCTAGGTTTCATTTATGTTTATCTCATTGCCACAGAAAAAGCAAGTGGCTGGATTTTTGGCATTGCCAGCGCATTTTTCTATGCCATTTTCTTTCAGCGTTCCGAGACCTGGGGTTTGTTTAGCCAACAAATTGCCTATATCATTCTAGGTTTTTATGGCTTGGCCACTTGGTCCGACAAAAAGGACCAACTTCCTGTTCGTTCCATCGGAAAAACTATTTGGGTTTGGGCAGTTTGTGGTGTTGGTGTTGGTCTAATTTTTTTAATTATTACTGGTTATATTGCTAGTGATCAAGCGGGGAACACACCCGCTTATTCGATTACTAAAATTCTAGACGCACAGTTTTTTGTTTTTTCATTGATAGCCACCTGGCTCACCACCAGAAAAGTACTTGAAAACTGGCACGTCTGGATTGTTGTCAATAGCGTTGGTATCTTTTGGTTTATCACAGAACATTGGTGGTCAACGGCTGTTTTGTATTTAGCCTACTTAATTTTGGCGATCAACGGATTGAGAAAATGGAAAAAAGCACTATCCGCATAGCTTTTACGGGCCCAGAATCTTCCGGAAAATCAACATTAGCGGCATGGTTGTCAGCGCACTATGCGCTTCCTTTAGCCTTGGAATATGCCAGAACTTACTTGGAACAAGCACCTAACTATAAAATTTCAGACTTAACAAAAATTGCTGAAGGTCAGCTGGCTCTTTGGCCTGATGGAAATCTTGTTGCCGATACCGAATTACACGTGATTCAAATTTGGTCTCAAGAAAAATACCAGCAGGTAGACCCTCTTATTTTGGATGCATTAAAGCTTCAAAAATTCGATCATTATTTTCTGTGTGCTCCTGACATTCCATGGGTTGCGGACCCACTGCGCGAAAACCCCACTGACCGCGACCGCTTATTTGCGCTTTACCAACAAGAAATGCGCGCCTATAAACGACCTTTTACTATTTTGTCAGGTGATTTAAAGACAAGACAAGAACTGATCAAAATCACTATTTCTTCTTTATTGAAACGCTAAATTTGTAGCATGAAACGCATTCTTTTTTTGGGCCTATTGTTTATGGTTATGATTCCAATAGGTTATTACTTTTTAAGTGATAGTGGCCGTCAAAAAACGCTACCAGTGATCAATCCAATCGATGTACAAGAAGAAATGGTAGACCCTGAAATGTTGCGCATTGGCCGAGGGCATCGCATAGGAGCGTTTCGCTTTCAAAATCAAGACGGGACTTATATTACCGATGCAGCTATGAAAGGAAAAGTTTCTGTCGTGGAGTATTTCTTTACGACTTGCAAAAGTATTTGTCCCATTATGAATACACAAATGCAGCGGGTTCAACGCAAGTTTGCCAGTAACCAGCATGTAGGAATATTTAGTTTTACTGTTGACCCCCAAACAGATACAGTAGAACAAATGAAACGCTATGCAATAGCGCACAAGGCCAAAGTCGGGCAGTGGCATTTTTTAACGGGTGACAAAGCAGATTTATATGCGCTGGCCAGAAAATCATTTTTTGTATTGAAGCCTGCAGAAGCACAAAACTTGGGCGATGCCGGAAGTGATTTTATCCACACCAATAATTTTGTATTGGTAGACCCTCAGTTGAGAATCAGAGGTTATTATGATGGCACTGACCCTCAGGAAGTAGCAGACTTGATCCGCGACATCGACTTACTGCTTCAAGAGCACTAAAACACTCGCCCTTTTTGTCTATCTTTGTACCGAAATGAGACAACCAAAATCAACAGGTACGAAGCGTCAGTCGAGCGCACAGAGCCCTAAAAAGAGCCCCGTGAAAGCTGGTTCAAAAACCAAAGTTCAAGGAGCAAAAGAAGGGGCTAAAGTGAGTGCCCGAGACAAACGAAAATACATTGACTACAAAATTAAAATGAAGAAGGGAGACCCCCTTCCGACATTCAATGAAGATGCAGTCCGCTTAAATAAATTCCTTTCCAATGCTGGGGTTTGTTCCAGACGCGAAGCAGATGTACTCATTCAAACCGGTGTGGTTTCTGTCAATGGCCAGATCATCACTGAACTTGGTTATAAAATCAAGCAAACAGATGTCGTACAATACGATGGCGAAACCATCAACGCTGAAACCAAGCGCTATGTCTTACTCAATAAACCAAAGGGTTACATCACCACCATTGAAGATCCACGTGGTCGCAAAACCGTGATGTCTTTGGTTAAAAAAGCGTGCAGAGAAGTTATTTATCCGGTAGGTAAGCTAGAGCGCGAAAGCACAGGTTTGCTTTTGTTCACAAATGACGGCGACCTCTTTAAAAAACTCAACCACGCCCGTTATCAAGCGCGCAAACTTTACCACGTTGAAGTCAATAAACCTGTTTCTCGTGAAGACCTCGAGCGCCTCATGCGAGGTGTTGACCTCGAAGATGGTCGCTCACGTGCAGAAGAAGCAAGTTTTGTCGATGGTGCTTCCAATCATGAAATCGGAATTGAAATCAGATCCGGCAAAAGTCAGGTAGTGAAAAGAATGCTTGAAGCCGTGGGTTATCAAGTGCTCAAGCTTGACCGCGTTATGTTTGCCGGCCTCACTAAAAAAGACCTTCCGCGTGGCTATTACCGCCACCTCACAGAACAAGAAGTTGCATTTTTAAAGATGTCAAAATGAAAAAATGGTTTTTGATTTTAGGTATTATTCTAGGGGCTACCGTAATAGGTGTGGTCGTCAAGAATTATACTCATTCTCAAAACGTTTATATCAGTAAAAATCCGCAAGCCGAGTATTTTTATCCCCTTGACACACTGCCAAAAATTTATCTTTACCGCGACGCAGCCAAGGGTCTCGAAGAAGAATTTCACCGTATTTACACTGTAGAAGATGCAGTTGGTCCGCATCTTATTGTTGAGGTTTATGAAAGTGATGGCAGGTTACGTGAAGCGATCAACTACAACATAGATTCACTGACCGTACAAGATCACATGGTTGTCAATCGGCTCCAAAGCAAAGAAAAAGCCTTGCTTTACAAAAACCAACTGTTTCCATTTGATTTGAAAAATGAAGCCTGGTTTGCTTCTAAATTTAGTGGCCTAACCGACTCAACTGTCATACTTTACGAAGTTTTTAGAAAATATCAAGCGACAAAATCAGCGCAATTTATGGGTAAACAAAAGGCAAAAAGTCTTTATTTTACCGATAAAATCAGAGGGACTACTTTAAACCCATATACCCGAAAAGAAGCAGAACAAATTGGCCTACGCACCAGTGTTTTTGCACAAAATGTAGGTCTAGTTGAATGGTATAACAGTGACAAAACGGTCCATTATCGTTTAGAGAAAATATTGTCACAACAAGAATGGATTCAAATCATTACCAGATGAAACAAATCATTATCCTCCTCCTTAGTTTTGTTTTTATTGGGCAGGCCAGCGCACAGTATAAACCACAGAAAAAATCGACAGGTCCCGGAACACTCTTTTTTTACTGGGGCTATAACCGCAGTATATACACGCCAAGTACCATTCGTTTTATTGGACCAGGCTACGATTTTCGCTTGAAAGGAGTAGAAGCAGTTGACAGGCCATCCACTGAATTTAGCGAATACATTGACCCAAAAATGTTTACCGTACCTCAGTTTGATGTCAGAATTGGCTACAACTTTAAAAGAAATTGGGCGGTATCGTTGGGGTATGAGCACATGAAATACGTCATGAAGCACGGGCCAACTTATTACTTGAGCGGAACAATCAGTCCGGGCGTTGACCCCGTTACAGGGTGGTCAGGAACCTACAGTGGCGATTCAATTACCACTGAAGAAACTACTTTTCATTACGAAAACACAAATGGGCTTAATTACATCAATGTGCAGCTCACCAATGTGTTCAAAATTTATCAGACGGAAAAAGGGCGCTTCGCTTTGACCACCATGATGGGCGCCGGAGCTGGGCCAATATTGTCTTTCAATGATTTCACGTTTGCTGGTCAAAAAAGCATGGAAACCGTTTCATTGTCAGGGGTAGGCCTATCCGCACACTTGGGTTTACGCGCCGAATTCTTCAAGCATATTTTTGTAGCTGCCAATGTTTCGGGTGGTGTCATTAATCAATTCCGTGTCAAAACCAGATCTAATGACTACGATTCTCATGCGAAGCAAACCTTTCTCTTTGGCGAACGCGATATTGTAGTAGGAGCTCTATTTTACATAAATTCAAAAGATAAGTGTAATTCTTGTCCAAATTGGTAGCATGAAATTTCTGATAGTTGGTCTCGGTAATCCGGGTTCTGAATATGCTGAAACCCGACACAATATTGGTTTTAAGGTTCTTGATGCTTTGGCTGCCGATCTTGACGTACAATTTACGCTTGACAAAGCTGCATTTAGGGCTGAAGCCAAATTCAAAGGGAGACAGCTCGTTTTGATCAAGCCCATCACCTATATGAATCTTTCTGGCAAAGCCGTGAATTATTGGCTTCAAGCCGAGAAAATACCTGTTTCACAGCTTTTAGTTGTAACCGATGACATCGCACTTCCTTTTGGAACTATCCGCATGAAAGGAAAAGGAAGCGACGGCGGACATAATGGTTTAAAAGACATCCAGGCCTTGCTCAAAACGCAAGAATATGCCCGTTTGCGTTTTGGAGTTGGTGCCGATTTTGGCAAAGGAAAACAGGCAGACTACGTACTAGGAACCTGGAAGCCCGAAGAAGAAAAAGCCTTGCCAGAGCGCATAGATACTGCGGGTAATGCCGTCAAAAGCTTCATTTTCGATGGACTGGCGATGGCCATGACCCATTGGAATAATAAGTAAAGCCGCCTTATGTGAAGTGAATGTTAAGCAAGAAATTTGTACCTTGCTTTCAAGAACCTACTACATGAAATACTTCTACTTGAGCTTACTGCTGCTGTTCAGCAACAGTTTTTTAGCGCAATACTGCACCAATGTGGGCCCAACAAGCACCGTTGATTCCAATGTCGAAAGCGTGGTGCTCAATGGCGTTGTTGGCACAATCAACTACACTGGCTGCCCCGGAATTGTCGGGCTTCAAGACCTTACCCAAAATGTCAATGTTACACTAAACGC
>JBEDCS010000141.1:0-8118 GCA_041176605.1 Bacteroidota bacterium | reverse complement strand
GAAGACAACACCATTGCCGATTTAGCAGTAGCCTTAAATTGTGGCCAAATTAAAACAGGTTCCGCTTCTCGTTCAGATCGAATGGCAAAATACAACCAATTATTGCGCATTGAAGAAGAATTAGAAGACGCAGCTGTCTACCCAGGAAAAAACTTCAAGTACATCCGATAATTGGCTCGTTTTAACCTCCGAGTTTACGCCTTAATCACCAACGAATTCAACGAAATTCTTGTTTCGGACGAATGCCGTTTTGGAAAATTTTTTACCAAATTCCCAGGTGGTGGAGTAGAATATGGCGAAGGAGTCGAGGCTGCTTTAAAACGAGAATTAATGGAGGAATTAGGCTTAACCGTGAGCCAACTGCAGTTCTTCTACTTTAATGATTTTCATCAAATTTCTGCTTTTGACAACAGTGATTTAATCTCATTTTACTACAGGGTAAACGTTCAAAAGAATCAAGTCAAAGTTGCCGACGAAAACTACGACATTCCATTTGAGCTTGAGCAAGAAAAGCAACGATGGGTTGCGCTTCATGAGCTTAAAGTTTCAGATTTTACTTTTCCGATCGATCAACTTGTACTAGAAAAATTGCACAGAGAGTACTTTTCTCTTGAGTAAAAAAGAGCTTTCTAAAAGGATAGAAAAAAGGAATTTCTTCTTATTTCTTAAAATTCGAAGCTACAACCAAGTCTTTGGTGCCGTGTGTCCAAGAATAGAATCCTTCTCCACTCTTGACACCTTTTTTACCGGCCATTACCATATTGACCAACAACGGACAAGGTGCATATTTTGGGTTTCCAAAGCCTTCGTGAAGTACTTGAAGAATTGCTAAGCAAACATCAAGACCGATAAAATCAGCTAACTGAAGTGGGCCCATTGGGTGTGCCATTCCTAATTTCATGACGGTGTCAATTTCTTCAACCCCTGCAACGCCTTCAAATAAAGTATATATGGCTTCGTTGATCATCGGCATTAAAATTCGGTTTGCAACAAAACCAGGGTAGTCATTGACCTCAACCGGAACTTTTGCAAGACTGCGCGAAGTTTCCATGATGAGTGCTGTTACCTCATCTGTGGTAGAATATCCACGAATGATTTCAACTAATTTCATAACCGGAACAGGGTTCATGAAATGCATCCCAATTACTTTTTCTGGACGATTGGTTACCGATGCGATTTTGGTAATGGAGATCGATGACGTATTGGTTGCTAAGATGACCTCAGGAGAAGTAAGCGCATCTAATTCTTTAAAGATTTTCAATTTCAAGTCTACGTTTTCGGTAGCTGCTTCAACAACCAACTCAACACCTTTGACACCCTCTGCCATCGCAGAAAAAGTACGAAGGTTATTGAGCGTTTGGGTTTTATCGGCTTCTGTGATTCCACCTTTGGCCACCTGACGGTCCAGGTTTTTGGCTATGGTTGCCACAGCACGCTCGAGCGCGGCTTCAGATACATCGATAAGATTCACTTGATATCCAAACTGTGCAAAGACATGTGCGATGCCATTGCCCATTGTACCTGCTCCGATTACTGCTACGTTTTTCATGTTTTTGAAATTTGGACAAATATAAGGCACCTCTTGCAACTACACTAAAAAAACACAGGAATCCTTGTATCTTTGTTTGCAATGAGGTTCCTATTTAACGGCAATTCTTTCAAAACAAAGTTTTTAAGTTCTTTGGTCATCTTAATGTCCGGGACAGTCATTTCGCAACTCATTGCCCTTCTGTTTGCGCCCCTGCTCTCTCGTTTGTATACACCGGGGCAAATGGGCGAACTCGGGTTTTACATGCGGCTTACAGGTTTTATTTCAGCAGTAGCCACACTGCGTTACGAAGCCGCACTTCCTTTACCGAAACAAGATGAGCATTCTTATTTGCTGTACCGCGTGGCCTACCGAATTTCATTTATTGTTTTGGCGGTGAGTGCACTCGTCTTGATTTTTGTGCTAAAAGCGGGTATTGGCATACCATTTTCTTGGTGGTTTTTCTTACTCACCATCATGGGGTCAGCTTGTATTGTCATTATTAATATTGGCACAAATTGGTCTGTCCGAATTGGTCAGTACGGCATGATCTCTCGTCAAAAAATTATCAATTCTAGTCTTTCTAATTTGCTCAAATGGATTTTTGCATTTTTTCAATTGCAAACCCTTGGCCTTATTTTAGCAACCTTTTTAGGTTATTTTGCTTCATCGCTTGAATTTCTATTTGACTTTAAGAAAATTCACCATCGCTATAAACATTACATTTCTAAGAAGAAAACAACGGCGCTCATGCGCGAGCACAAAGATTTTCCGATTGTCAGCTTGCCACATGTTTTTGTAGATAACGCCCGCGAGATGCTTATCGCCACATTTATTTTTGGATTCTACTCAGATATCATTTATGGTTCATACAACCATTCTTATACAATGCTCAGGCTGCCACTCACGCTTATAGGCGTTTCGCTCGGTCAGATTTTCTACAACCGTGCTTCAGAACTTTACAACCAACAAAAAGCTATACTTCCCTTAATTCGAAAATTGTTGTTGGGCTTAGCGCTGCTTTCTTTAATTCCTTTTGGCATCTTATTTTTCTACGGAACCGAAATTTTCAGCTTCGTTTTTGGGGCTAACTGGGAAATTGCAGGATCCTATTCGGAAACGATGTCTGTTTGGTTAATGGTTAATTTCATCCTTACCCCTATTGCCGCGCTTCCAATGATTCTGAAAAAACAAAATGTTTTTTTTCTGCTTGGAATAGTTAGTTCTCTGATACAAGTGCTTCCTTATTGGATATTGCATTGGGCCTACGGGAATTCAGATGCTGTCTTTTTATTCAGCTTACAAATTGTTTCGTACACGCAAGCGCTCTGGTTGCTTGTTACGATTGGCTTGCTTTATTATTACGCGATGCAGGCAGATCAAAAAGTTGGTCATAAAGCTTGAAAAAGCGTTCTTGATTGACTGCTTTTGTCGCTTTTGTTTCAATGAGTTTCCTATTTTCTTTGGCCACCAAATCGGCGTTTAATTGAAGGGCCTTTTCGATATCTGTACTTAAGTTTGAAGAAAATATGATCCCATTAGTACCCGAATTTATCCACTCCTTATTGGCTGGTAAATTCGATACAAGCGGAATGCAACCATAGGCCATTGCTTCCAAAAGACTTATAGCAGTACCATCAGATTCCGGAATCGAAACATATACTTTAGCCTTCGCATAATAATTTCTATTTTCTTCAGGTTTAAGAAATCCTACAAATTCAAAAGAACCTTCAGGTAAATGCTTCGCTGCGAGCTGTTTCAATGCTTCGGTCTGGGAACCACTTGCAGCAAGGATCAATTTCCAGTCAGGATTTGCGTTCAGAAAGGCAGAACTTTGCAAGATAACTTCGTTGATGCGATAAAGCGGTTCGTGCATCCGGTTTGAATAAATCAAACGCTGCTTCTCTATAGGAATATCTGGAATGACGAGTTCCACACCAAAATTGGCAATAAGTACAGCTTGCTCTGGCGCTAGATTGATAATTGCATCTGCCATAAATTGAGCATCAGCTGTTATTTTTTGAGCGCGCTTCAAAACAAATCGCACCATCGCTTTATAAAACCAATTTTTTTGCGGGAGCAAGAGCACATCACTTCCCCAAGTTGTGAGCACGAGTGGTTTGAAGCTACGATTGGCAAGAGTCGTGATTAAACCATAAGAATTAGCCTGATGTACATGTATGACATCCGGATTAAAGTCACGGATTACTGTTCTTAGGGCACGGACATTTTTTAAAATCCGCAATGGATGCTTCAGGCCAAAATCGAGTTGAATGGCCGCGTGACCTTCAATTTGATGACCAGAAACTATCAGAATTTCATCAAAATAAGGCGCCACCAGTGCTTTAAAATTGAGCAAATGCGCGTTTCCCTTGCTGCTGCCGATGAGCAATAATTTTTTCTTAACTGATTTTTGCATCTGGTTTGGTTAATCTTTGATAAGCCCAAGCCAAAGCTAGACAAAATAATACCTCAATATTGCGTTCTGTAAAGGGGTTATTGGTGAGCGCATTAATGCTCATCAAGAGTATTACCAATATAAATGGAATAAATCGAGGGTTTTTTGTTCGAGAAAATTGTGAAAATGGGATCCAATAGAGCAATAAATAAACAAGAAGGCCTAACAAGCCATAGCGCCAAGTCATGAGGATATATTCATTTTCAGCGTAGATATGGTTCAGGTAAAAATATCGCTTGTAGGGGCCATGACCAAAAATTGGATATTCATAAATTTGCTGGCCCAACAAGGACCAAGTTTCAAAACGTCCTCTCACCGAACCACTGTACAAAGCGGTGCCATCAAGCAGGCTCGAACTATAAGCTGAATATTTAAAAAATGAGGTGGCAAGCATCCAGGCCAAAAGATAGGAAATACTGAGTCCGATTAGTATTTGCAACCATTGTCTGCGGGTCCATATTTGAGACTGAAAAATAGCTAGATATGTAAACAAGCCCAGCACCACAATCAAAGCGGTTCTTGACTGACACAAAAATACCATTGTCAATGCAGTTAAGAACAAGAAGAACCGTTTGGGTTGAAAATGGATGGGTAAAAAGAAAATGCTAAAAAAACTAAAAAGCAGCGCGTTGATATTCGGATTACCCATCGTGCCCACCATGCGTTTAACGGCTGGTTCACCTAGCGAATTTTTGCCAAAAAATTGCAGCTGTATGCCACCATTATAGTGGTTTTCTAAAAGCTTATTTATTCCAGGGAAATTAAAAAAGTGGGCCAAATTGATCAGCACGAGCATCAGAAAAAGGATGGGCACAAATTTCTTGAATAGACTAAAATCGAGCAAGCTAAAGAAAAGCAAAACGACGCCAAATTTCAGCCACTTATAAATTTCAAAGTAATCGGAAATAGTGCTTGCGTGCCCTTGAATAAGGATGGTAAATCCGACATAAATTGCCATCAGGAAGGAAAGCGCATGCAACCAATTCAAATGAAATTTAGACCTATTCATGAATAAAAGCAGCAACATGAAAGGCAAGCCGATATCGAACCAATGTATGGAAGGGTATTGCTCACCGATTGTTAATGCAGGCAGGCATAATGAAGCAAAAATCAGGAATACGCCGAGAAAGGTCGGGATTTTAGCTGTTGGCCCACTCATCATAAAATGCTCTTAGTTCAGGATGTTGCCTGAGCTGACGTTCATCTAAATTTCTGGTGTCGCCGATCACTTTGGCAGGATTGCCGCTGATGATGGCGAAATCAGGGTAGTCACCTTTGAGGTAGCTGTAAGCTGCAATAAGACTACCCTTGCCTACTTTAGTTTTAGGCATGATGGTAGAATGAGGGCCAATAAAAGTATATTTTCCAATATGGATTGCCCCTCTTTCGTATACTTCGTGATTGGGTTGATGGTAATTTTTTCCGTAAATACGGATGGCCATATGGCTTGAATGCGAAGTCATGTTGATGAACGTGGTGAGTTGACAACCTTCTTCAATAGTGATGCCATTACTGGCTTCCAAAAAATTATAATGCCCAATAAAAACGTTCTCGCCCAGCACCAAATTTTGCGGATGATCAATAAAGGTTGTGTTGGAAATGCGCGTATGCTCAATGCGTTTACCTTGATTGTCATAAATGCGCTGATTCATAGCAGGTCGAAACGCCAAGAAAAAGCGCCTCAGTACTTTGTGTAGAATACCGTTTTTTTGTTGCATGAAATTGGATTGCAAGCGAAGATATCAAAAACAAGCATATATTGAGTATTTTTGCTGTGCAGCGCTATTCAAAATGACAACATCCGGACTTCTTTCCAAACCAAAAATCATCCATCTGAGTAGTGCACATCATGACCACGACGTTCGCATTTTTCTCAAAGAATGTAGATCTCTTGCCAAGTTATTTCCTGACCACGAAATTCATCTTGTATTACCAGGAGTCGAGCCTCGCCTAGAAGATGGCGTTCACATTCATAGCTCGGGCCCCAGAGGAAACTCTAAGTTTCAAAGGATGTATCATACTGTGAATCAAGTGTATCAAAAGGCACTGGAACTCGACGGTATTTGTTATCACCTGCACGATCCCGAATTATTGCGCCTCTCTTTAAAGCTCCAAAGAAAAGGCAAAAAAGTTATCTATGACGCACATGAAGATCTCCCGAGGCAATTTATGGGCAATTCAAGGTTGCCTGGTCGAAGCATTATATTAAGGGTAATCGAGTGGGTAGAAAACTTTTATGCATCGAAGGCCCACGGCATTATTACCGCAACACCCTATATTGCCAATCGCTTTTTGAAAATCAATCCAAATACGACCGACATCAATAATTTCCCTCTTGAGACTGAGATAGAATTCATTGACCATCAATCGGTACAAAAAGAAAAAATTGTTTGCTACATCGGTGGTATATGGCCATCGCGCGGTATCACCGAATTAGTAGATGCTCTTGATGCCAGTGGGCCTCGATTGGCTTTGGCCGGGAAAATTGATGCCGATTTTAAATCTATTTTAGCTCAACGACCAGGTTGGACACAAGTCGATGAACTGGGCTTTATTGACCGCCAAGCATCCATGGAGCTCAAGCAAAAAGCACTGGCTGGAATCGTTACATTTTTGCCTTTGCCCAATCACGTCAATGCCCAACCCAATAAAATTTTCGAATATATGGCAGCTGGTTTACCAGTGATTGGTTCTAATTTTCCATTGTGGAAGGCACTCATCGAGACGAATAATTGCGGGCTCTGCGTTGACCCAACCCGGCCTGATGAAATTGCACAAGCCATCCGTTTTTTAGTCGAAAATCCTGAAAAAGCAGCAGAAATGGGTGAAAACGGCCGAAAAATGGTTCAGAACACCTATAACTGGACAGCCGAAGAGAAAAAAATGCTGGCGTTTTATCAAAAAGTTCTTGTCTCATGACCTTTGATAAAATTTATCAATATTCTTTTTTACTGCTCAGCGCACTCTGGATTCCATTTCCTAAACTGGGAGGCTTATCCATTGCCCTATTTGCCTGCGTAGTGATTTTCGGCAGCATCAAGCAAAAACTTAAATTTCAAATTGACGCTGTTTTTATAGGTTTTGTAGTCCTCTACTTGCTCTATGCCTTTTCTATTTTCAACAGTGCTTCCCCTCAACGAGAACTCCCCTTTTTGGAATACAAATTGTCATTGTTCATCTTTCCATTCTTATTTAGTTTCAGACCTCCGCAAGCTATTGAACGCAAAAAAGTACTCGACACTTTTGTTTGGGCTTGTGTTTTATTAGGTTTGCTTTATATAGGCAATGCGAGCATTTCATACATTTCAACAGGGCAAACACAAAATTTTCATTCTTCTTGGTTTGCCTACAACCATCACCCAAGTTATGCGGCCGCTTTTTTTTCTTTGGCCGTTTTTTATCTCTTAGACACCTTAAAGGAAAAATCGGGTTTCCACCGAATTTTATCTATTGGTTTGATTTTGTTTTTGTCAATCCTTCACATACCTCTTGAAAGCCTCGCCGGTATACTTATGTTGGTATGTATCTTTTGCTATTTTGTTTTGAATTGGGCATGGCACAATTTTCACAAAGCGCTATTTATGGCCATGATTTTACTCGGGATGTTTACAATCAGAGGGTTATTGTTTTTGCAGCCAAGTCTCGAGGCAAATATCAAGCACACCCTTGAGCTAACTAAAGATTATATCTCAGACCCTCAGACTTTTATAGAAAAATGTCCGCAAAAAATGTCTGGAAATCAGGCAAGGCTCATCTTGTGGACAATAAGTGGTGAAATTATTGCCGAACATCCATTAGGTGTAGGCATTAGTGGCCTCGATATCGAAATGTCAAAAAGACTTCACAAATTAGGTTTTCATGAAATGGCTGCCAAACACTGGAACCCACACAATCAATTTATACAACTCACCGCCGAGCTAGGTTGGTTTGGATTACTATGGTTTTTGGGTATTCTGCTGGCCATCTCGCGAATGGCTTGGCAACGCAGGGATATCATTTTGGCTTTCTTGGTCTCTAGCTTTGTTTTAAATGCACTTTTCGAAAGCATGCTTCAGCGACAGTCCGGAATTGTATTTTACTTATTATTTTTGAGCGCATTCATTTCAATCATCACACCACCTAAGCCAACAAA
>JBEDCS010000140.1:0-38429 GCA_041176605.1 Bacteroidota bacterium | reverse complement strand
GGTGATTACTGGCAAGTTCAAAACTCAAAGGATTTGCTTGTGGCCACTATTGGTGAGGCCTTGGATGTACCTAATAAGCAATGCTTAGGCGTATTTTATTGGGAACCTCAAGGAGCCAAACCTTGGAGTGGTTATCAGCTGAATTGTTGGCAAGACAACGGTCGCCCCTCACCTGCCCTCGATGCATTCATGTACTAAGTTAATCGCATTGAATCTCTTATGAAATTTTTTCTGACGCTCTTATCATTCCTCTATATTTCCACCGCTTTGGGGCAAATCAATAGGCGCTTATTCAATGAAAATTGGGAATTTCAGTTGCGGCCTACAGAACCTATATCGGTGGTTAGTTTACCGCATACACCGAGGCTCGAGCCGCTGGTCATGCAAACACAATTTACAGGTCAAGTTATCTATCGCAAGCACTTTAATTACAAGCTTGACCCCGGAAAAAGACTCCTGATTCATTTTGAAGGCGCCATGCATACGGCAAAAGTACTGCTCAATGGCCTTGAACTCGGGACACACGTTGGTGGTTATCTTCCTTTTGAGTTTGATTTAACGGCAGCATTAAAGGATTCAGCCAATTTACTCGAAGTTTATCTAGATAACCGCGAAGACGTTAGCATTCCGCCCGGTAAACCCTTAAAAGAACTCGATTTTTACTACCACGCAGGTATTTATCGCAACGTTTGGCTCGAAGAAGTGAGTGGTGTTCAGATCCAAGACCCCTATTTCTATACAGAAAATGTGAGCACGGTGAATGCGACGACAACAGCAAAGGTTCGCCTCACTTTTGAATTGAAATACCAACCCGATTGGGTAATAAATCCTGTTGTTGTGCTTGCGAAACTAGGAAATACTTCTTTTACCTTAAACAATGATGCGTTTATCGATTCTACGAATGTGATCACCTATTCAGGGACACTTCAAATCAAAAATCCAGCGCTTTGGTCGCCATCGAATCCAAATTTGACTGATCTCAAGATTTATGTGATCAACGCTGGTGACACCATCGCCAGGCAAGAAATAAAGGTGGGTATTCGCAAAACAGAGCTCAAAACAGATGGTTTTTATTTAAATGGAACCAAACTTTTTTTAAGTGGTACCAACCGTCATCAAGAATATCCTTATGTGGGTTATGCCTTGCCAGACAACGCACAATGGCGCGACGCTTATTTGATCAAGCAAGCTGGTTTTAATTTTGTAAGGCTTTCACATTATCCGCAAGCTCCAGCCTTTTATGCTGCTTGCGATGCCTTAGGAATCATTGTCATGGATGCCATTGCAGGTTGGCAGCATTTTGGGCCACCACCTTTTGAGCAACGCTGTAAAGATGACCTCAGAGAAATGATACGCAGAGACCGCAATCATCCGAGTGTGGTTTTTTGGGAAAATTCTATCAATGAAACCCAAATGCCTGAAGCCTTTATGCTGGAAATGAATAAGATTGCTAAAAGTTTACTCAATGGCCAAGGTTACACTGCCGGCTGGACGGATCACCCTAGCTACGATTTATTTATTCCGGCAAGGCAACACGCGCAAGCGCCCAGCTACTGGAACCAATATAAAAACAACTCCAGACCGCTTTTCATAGCTGAATACGGAGACTGGGAATATTATGCGCAAAATGCCGGCTTTAATCAAACGCAATTTACTGACCTGAAAACTTCAGAGCGCAATTCCAGACATTTGCGTGGGGCTTCAGAACAAGCACTCTTGCAACAAGCATTTAACTTTCAAGAAGCTAGTAATTCAAACAGAAAGGGCCTGAATACGATTGGTGAGGCCAATTGGCTTTGTTTTGATTACAACCGTGGCTATAGCCCGGATCTAGAAGCATCAGGTGTTTACGACATCAACCGCTTGCCAAAATACGCCGTTGATTTTTACAGGAGTCAGCAAAAATTAGATTTAAAGAATCCTGAACTCAGTATTGCCTCGCGTTGGGATGCTGCTTCCTCTACAAAAGTCACAGTTTACTCCAATTGCCCTCAAGTAGCACTCTACCTCAATGATAGCCTCATTGCCAAAAAAGTGGCCGCAACTAGCATTGCTTCAGACCGACTGGCTCACCCTCCTTACCTTTTTGAAATTAAAAAATATCAACCGGGAAAATTAACAGCAATTGCTTATGATGTCAAGCAAAAACCATTGACCACAACCATTGTTCAGACGCCCGGAAAACCTGTTAAAATCACCTTGGAATTGGATACATTGCAATTTGGGCTTGACACCACAAAAGCAGATCTCATTTTTGTGCGCGCCAAATTATTCGACGTCAATTCAAATTTGATTCCTAGCAATGAATACAAAGTCGTATTTAGTGTTGTGGCTCAAGATGCAGGCCTCATGAGCCCGGCCATTCAGCCCATGGAAGCTGGAATAGCCTCTGCCCTGCTCAGAACTGAAGCTCCAAAAAATGAAATTGTCATTAAGGTCAATTTGCCTTTACTTGGTTTGAGTGATCAATTGATTTGGAAACCTTAGCATGCAGCAACTAAAAGTTATAGCCCCAGGCCGTATTAATTTACTCGGCGAGCACCTCGATTATAATCACGGTGTGGTCTTGCCTGCAGCAATTGATTGTAACATAGCATTTGAATTTTTAGAAAATTCAAGCGGAACTGTAAGGATTGACGCACTAGACATTTCTGAAAACTGGGAGTTCACGTTAACGGATCTTCCCAATCTGAATGTTTCAGGATGGAAGTCTTACGTGAAAGGTGTTTTTTTATTACTCAACTTCGAGCATGAATGGCCTCATTCTTTCATAGGCTTAGACATAAAATTTAAAAGTAATATTCCTATCGGAGCTGGCTTATCCTCATCAGCAGCACTTTGCTGTGGTTTGGCCTTTGGTTTGAATGCGCTTTTTAAGTTAGGAAAAACGCGTTTTGAATTGGCACTCATCGCTCAACAAACCGAACATCAGTTTGCAGGAGTGAATTGCGGCCTGATGGACCAAGTAGCCTCTTTATTCGGACAAAAAGATCAATTATTGGCCTTTGATTGTCTGAGTCAAGAAATCAGCAATTTTTCTTTGCCCCTAGTTGGTGTAAAACTCTTCTTGATCGATTCAAAAGTCAAGCATAACCTGGCCGAATCTGCTTACAATGAAAGACGCACACAGTTAGAGGAAGCTTTCAAAAAAGCACTTGCATTATTTCCTGCATTGAAAAGTTGGCGAGATATCGAGCCTGAACAAGTGGCGATCTTGTGTGCTGATTTGGATGCAACTTCCCAGAAGCGCTTACACTACATACTCGATGAAATGGCTCGTGTGGAAAAGGTGCAGCTGTTGTCAAATAAGATTGCGAAGCAAGTAACTAAAGGAAAGGAAGAAAAAATTGATGACCTCAATTCCTTAAAAGCTCAGTATCAACAATTAGGCGCTTTAATCAATGAAACTCATGCTGGATTGCGCGACCTTTACGAGGTGAGTTGTATTGAACTCGATTTTCTTCAACACGAACTTCTAAACAATCCTGGTGTATTAGGTGCACGCATGATGGGTGGTGGTTTTGGTGGTTGCTTATTGGTTTTGGCTTTAGAACAATGTGATCCTTTGAAAGACTTATCTCATCTATTTAAAAATTACACCCAACAATTTGGAGCTCAGGTCCTTTGTTACCCGATTCAAATTTCAGAAGGTGTTCATCTTGTAAAACATGACTAATTTTTCATTGAGTCAGCAGCCACATCGTAGATACAACCCGTTGCTCGATGAATGGGTATTGGTTTCACCGCAACGCAACCTTCGCCCTTGGCAGGGCCAAAATGAAGAGGTGCCAGAAGCGCAAAGCCCAATGCATGACCCTAATTGTTATTTGTGCCCCGGAAATCAAAGGTCTGGAGGAGAGCAAAATCCGACTTACGAGGGTTGTTATGTTTTTGACAATGATTTTCCTGCTTTAGCTTCTTCTTCTTCTTCTTCTGCTGCTACTGCTTCGACATCCTCCTCTTTTTTCAAAACAAGTGGCGCTCGGGGCATCAATCGGGTTATTTGTTATGACCCTCGGCATGACCTCACGATGTCTGGGCTTTCGCAAGATGCCTTGATACGTGTAATAGAAACTTGGAAAGCACAATTTGAAGAAATGGCAGCCCTTCCACATATTGATTACGTCCAGATTTTTGAAAACAAAGGCGCAATGATGGGTTGTAGCAATCCACACCCGCATGGCCAACTTTGGGCTCAAGAAGGTTTGCCTTCATTGGTAGAACGGACCAAAAAAAACCTACAGGCGTATTACGAAACCCATCAAGAACCCTTGCTTTTGGCTTATTTAAAAGCTGAACTCGAAGCCAAAGAGCGTGTGATTTACGAGAATGAGCATTTTGTGGTGTTGGTGCCATTTTGGGCGACATGGCCTTTCGAGACGATGATTTTACCGAAGTCAGACCTTTGGGATTTGCGCGGTCTTACCCCTGCACTCATTACTGATTTGGCTGCAGCACTTTCCAAACTGACCAAAGCTTATGACGCCGTTTTTAAGGTGAGTTTTCCTTACTCAGCTGGGTTTCATCAGGCGCCTTGTGACGGCATAGTTCATCCTGAATGGACGCTTCATATGCATTTTTACCCACCGTTGCTGCGTTCGGCAACAGTGAAGAAATTTCAGGTGGGCTATGAATTATTGGCTGAAGCTCAGCGCGACATGACCCCTGAACAAAGCGCTGAAATCTTGAGGAATTTGGTGTGTTAGGCACTTTCTTTGTATTTGTTATTGGCTGTTGATTGAGGGCTGTCTTCTTGAATACGGACATCTTCCATGAAGGGCAATTTGGTCATGCTGCTCACTTCGAGGGTGTAATAGCCGTATTCTTGGGTGATTTTACCTGCAAGTTGATAAATGCCTTTGCCGTAAAACGGAAATTTTTCTACGACGAGCGGAAAATGAACGGTATCAATAAAGGCACCTTGCGGATCTAGAAAAGTTCCGAAACTCATGATTTCACCTTTGCTGGTTTTGGTTTGTTTGATACTCACTAAATAACCATAAGTGTTTATGATGGCGCTGGTATGTTGTTGAAAGTCTTGCGCGCAAACATAAGCAGTTTGAATAGGGTTCTTGAGTAAAGTAAACGGGTCGCAGAGTGGAAAGCCCAGCAGCTCAAATTGTTCAAATGCAAGCTCAAAAGGATGTTCGTCGAGTGGTGGCAGTTCGTGTGTGCGGTTTTTGATTGAAAATAGTTCTGGTGCTTTTTGGTTGTTGCGCTGTCTGTGTTGATAGAAATGAGCTTTCCAAAGTAGTTCTTTGCGGGGCAGCTCAAAAGATCTTAAGGCACCTATTCGGATCAAGATACTGAGTTGCTCTAGTGGAATGTGCACGCGTTGCAGTAGTGTTTCAAGGTTTTCAAAAGCTCCGCGCTGCATTCTTTGAATGAGCATGCGCTCAATCAGTGCTGCTTCAAGGCCAGCAACTAAGTTGAAACCCAAAATAAGGCGCTCGGCTTTGAGTGTACACTGATAGCCGCCTTCGTTGATGCACGGCGCTTCGATCTGTGCGCCAAAACGCCTCGCTTCGTGGACATAGATTTCAGTACGGTAATAACCACCAAAATTATTGATGCAGGCCGTGAGGTAAGCCAATGGGTAGTGTGCTTTTAAGTAGAGACTTTGGTAGCTTTCTACGGCGTAAGAAGCAGAATGTCCTTTCGAAAAGGCATAGCCCGCAAAACTTTCAATTTGCTTCCAGATGGCAGCAGCAAAATCGGGGTTGTGTCCTTTTTGAAGACAGGCACTTAAAAAACGCTCCTGAACGCGTAAGAATTCTGACCTTGATCTGAATTTCCCAGACATCCCGCGCCTGAGCACGTCGGCCTCAGCTAGGCTCAGGCCAGCAAAATAGTGCGCCACTTTAATGACGTCTTCTTGATACACCATGACGCCATAGGTGTCAGGCATGAGCGCCAAGAGCAGTGGATGGATGTCTTTGCGCTTGTTTGGGTCTCGGTGTCGCACAATGTATTCGCGCATCATGCCAGATTGCGACACACCAGGCCTGATGATGGAGCTTGCCGCAACCAGCGCAAGGTAGTTGTCTACTTGCAGCTTGATGAGTAGCATGCGCATGGCTGGCGATTCTACATAAAAGCAGCCTAGTGCCCAACCTCGGCGTAAGAACTCGGCAATTTTAGGGTCTTGCTTGAGGTACGTGATGTCGTGGATATCGTGGGTTTTTTCTGACGGATACACTTGTTCGATGATGTCGAGTGCTTCTGCAATTTTGCCAAGGCCTCTTTGGCTCAGGATGTCGAATTTATAGAGGCCAACATCTTCGGCCTCTAACATGGAGAATTGCGTGGCAGGATATCCTTTTGGGGGTAAAAAACTTGCTGAAAACCAAGAAATTGGACGTTCGCTGATCACGATACCACCCGCATGTAAACTAAGGTGTGAGGGCAAACCTGAAATATATTTGGCATAGCGCAAAATGAGTGCGCCAATTTCTGAGAATTCTGCTAAACCGCCCCTTCCCCTACTGAGGTTCTTGCTCGCAGTAGCGGGCAAACCAAAAACTTTGCTGAGTTCGTGGATGCAGGCGCGGTATTGAAAAGTGTTATAGGTGCAAAGCCAAGCGGCATTTGGATAGCGTTCAAAGACATAGCGAATGATGTCGTCGCGGTCTTTCCAGGAAAAATCGATGTCAAAATCTGGAGGGTTTTTACGGTATAAATTGATAAAACGCTCAAAATAAAGGTCTAGCTCTAAGGGGTCGACATCAGTGATGCGCAATAGATAAGCCACAATGCTATTAGCACCACTTCCGCGCCCCACATAAAAGTAGCCTTTGGATCTGGCGTAGGAAGTGAAGTCCCAGGTGATGAGAAAATAAGAGAGGTAGTTTTTTTGCGCAATGATGTCAATCTCCATCTCGATGCGGGCGATGATTTCGTCTGTGATGACTTCATAGCGGTAGCTCAGGCCTTCGGCACAGAGTTCTTTGAGTAGTTCGGTGTCGCCGTCGGTGCTGCCGGTAAAAGTTTTGGGTTGTTGAGCAGGAGCGCTTTCACCGAGTTCAAAATGACAGCGACAATTTTCTAGTTGTTGCTGAGTGTTGGAGAGCAAGATAGGCGCTGTGGCAAAAGCAGCTTCAATTTGAGCAAGCGTTTGAAAAGTTTCAGAAGCTTTAGCGTGAGCAGAGGGCTCTAACTTTGAAAGCAGGCAGTTGTCTGCAATGGCCCTGAGCAAACGGTGGGTGTTGAAGTCGCGTTTGTGACGAAATGTCATGGGGATATCGGCGACACATTTTTGAAGAGGTATGGTGTTATATTGTCTTTGCCATTGCATGATTTGCCCTGCTTGAATGGCTACAAACTCGTTTTCAGCAAGTTTATCAGGGTGTTTTCCGAGTGGATACCAAACATAGCAAGCTGAAAAATGCGGCAATGGATAGTTAAATGCTTGGTGGGCATGTAGGTGCTGACTTAAAAACTGATTGAGTTCTTGAAAGCCACGGTTATTGCGCGCAACGATGGTGGCAATGATTTCTTGGCTATTGCGCAATTCTAGGCCTAGAACTGGTTTGATGCCGCATTTTTGCGCAGCCCGCACAAAAGCCAGCGCTGAGCCCGTATGGTTGATGTCGGTGAGTAAAAGTTGGGTATAGTTATTTTGCTGAGCCCATTCGGCCAGCTCTTCGGGTTTTAAAATACCGTAACCCAAACTAAAACAAGAGTGTGCGCGCATAATAACTGATTAAACACGTCTGTTGGCTAATAAAATAGGCGGCTCTCCTTCAAAAGGATTGTAGTGGCCAATGGTGCGCGCTTCCAAGCCAATGGCCCGAATAACTGCACGGTCTCCGTAGCGCACCCTTATTTTGTCTAGGGCTTTATAGAGCGCTGGGTAAGCGAGGTCGCTGTCAAAGAGCCGCAATTGGTGCGCGCCCGAGACCAGTGCGCTGTAACGGATGCCAATAAGGCGCACCAATAACCGGCGATTGTAAAGGCGCTTGAAAAGTGTTTGCACCAAAGGCAGTAGCTCGTGATCGGCGGCAGTATAAGCAATTTGTTGCTGAAGGGTTTGGGTTTGGAAATCGGCATAGCGAATTTTGACTGTAACCGTTCCGGTAAGTTTGCCTGCACGGCGCAGCTGAAAAGCCAAGTTTTCGGCCATTGCTGCAAGAATACCACTGAGTTTAGTAACATCAATGGTGTCTTGGTTAAAAGTGCGTTCAGTGGAAATAGATTTACGCTCGTTGTAGGGTTCTACTGGGCTGTTGTCAATGCCTTGCGCCTTGGACCAAATGCTGCGGCCGTTTTCGCCGAGCGCTTGCTCGAGTAATTCTAGCGGCAAGGCTTGCAGAGTGCCAATTTTCTTGACGCCAAGCCCACAGAGTGTTTGGTAGGTTTTTGGCCCGACCATTGGTATTTTCTGTACCGACAAGGGTGCTAAAAAGTGTTTTTCAGCGCCGTAGTCAATGAGTAGTTGGTTGTTGGGCTTAGCTTCTCCGGTGGCTACCTTTGAAACTGTTTTGTTTTCAGACAAGCCAAAAGAGATGGGCAAGCCTGTTTCTTTGGTGATGCGCTGCCGCAATTCAGAAGCGTATTTCCAGACGCCAAAGAAGCGATCAAGACCCGTGAAGTCGATGTAAAACTCGTCAATGGACATCTTTTCATAGACAGGCGCAGCTTCTTTGACGATGTCGGTAACCATTCTGGAAAACTTAGAATAGGTTTGCGTGTTGCCTTTGATACAAATAGCTTCAGGGCAGCGTTCTTTGGCCATTTTCATGGACATGCCGGAATGCACCCCAAAGCGCCGCACTTCATAGCTACAGGAGGCTACAACGCCTCTTTCACTGGTGCCACCAATGAGAATAGGCTTGTTGTTTAGGCGGCTGTCAAGCAGGCGCTCACAAGAAACAAAGAAGGTATCGAGATCCATATGGACAATCGAACGACGGGCAGACATAGGCGCTGTCAGTTAAAAGGTAAAACAATAAAAGTTCGATTGGTTGGTTCAGCAAAAGTAAGTAATTTGTTTAATTATTAATCTTTATAATGATTAAATATTCATCAAAAGTTTTCAACAAAGAAAAAAAACAAGACAATGCAGCATGACATAATGGCATTTTTGTAATTTGGAACATAAATTGACAGCAATACAGAAATTAAAACTTATACAAAATGAAACCAATCTATGTCGTATTAGCAGCCATTGGTGCCTTGCTATTATTTGTGTTCCTCGGATACTACAACCTTTACAACAAAGCAGTAGGCCTCCAAGAGGGTCTCGATGAAAAATTTGCCAACGTGCAATCGGCCTATCAAAGACGTGCAGACCTCATTCCTAATCTACTCGAAACAGTTAAAGGTGCTGCAAAAAATGAAAAAGACATCCTCACGCAAGTGACACAAGCACGTGCAGGAATTGTAAATGCCAAAACTCCAGAAGATCTTGAAATAATGGGGCGCAAAATCAATACAGCCATCAATTTGGCTTATGAGGCTTACCCACAAATTCGCTCGACAGAAAACTTTAGTCAGTTTCAAGGACAGCTAGAGGGCACTGAAAACCGCATCAAGACTGAGCGCGATCGCTATAATGAATCTGTAAAAGAGTACAACACGCATATCCGCGGCTTTTTTGCACGTTTCTTTTTAAATAGTGAAGAATTCCCAAGAAAAGAAGGTTTCAAGGCAAATGCGGGTTCTGAAAACGCGCCAAAAGTAGCCTTTTAATGCTCAGTAGTACCGAACAAAAACTAGTAGCACAAGCCATTGCTGCTGCTGAAAAAAATACATCAGGGGAACTTCGGGTGCACATAGAAAAAGTGTGCACCCAAGACCCAATGCAAAGGGCTGTCGCTGTATTTGAGCAATTAGGGATGCAACGAACCGCTGAGCGCAATGGCGTGCTCATCTATCTGGCGCTAGAAAGCACACAATTAGCCATCATTGGCGACAAAGGAATCAATGAAAAAGTGCCATCAGACTTTTGGGACAGCACCCGAGACCTCATGATCAAGCATTTTAAAGAAGGGCAAATCACAACTGGCCTTTGTGCCGCAATTTCAGAAGCTGGCGCACAACTCGCGGCCTATTTCCCTTACCAAGACAACGATCAAAACGAACTTTCTAACGACATCAGCTTCGGATGAAACTACGCTACCTACTACTCCCCTTTTTATTTGGTCTAAGCATTCTATTTAGCTATAGTTTTGGCCAATACCCACAACCCCAACAACCACCAAGGTTTCTTAATAATTTCTCCGCTGAACAAATCTTAAGTGCAGCAGACCAAGAAGCCATTGAGCAAAGACTCGATCGCTTTGAGCAAGAAACCAGCAATGAAATCACCATCATTATTGTCGATGACATCAATGACGACGAACCTTGGCATTACGCTACAGAAATTGGCGAAGTCTGGAAAGTAGGAAAAGCAGACAAAGACAACGGTTTGGTTTTTTTAATCAAGCCCACCAAGGAAAATGGTGGTCGCCAGGTTTATTTAGCGCCCGGACGCGGCCTAGAAGCAGCAATTACCGATTTGGCATGTCAAGATATTATCAGCCATGAAGTATTGCCCAACTTTAAAGAAGGCAATTACGCACAAGGTATCAATCAAGCACTTGATGTTTTGTTTAGCTTGGCAAAAGGCGAATACAATGAAAAAACTTACCGTGATGGCTTGCAGAAAGACAAATTAAAAGGTGGTATTATTTCACTGATCATCATCCTGATTGTCGTCTTTTTACTCATCAAACGCGGTGGCGGAGGCGGCACAACATTTGGCGGCCGCAGAGGTGGAGGCCCGGGTTTCTTTTACTTTGGCGGTGGTAGCGGCTTTGGTGGCGGATCATCAGGTGGTGGAGGTTTTGGTGGCTTCGGCGGCGGAAGCTTTGGCGGTGGTGGCTCCGGTGGAAGCTGGTAGTCTATGCGAGATAAATAGCGAAAGATTCATAATAAATTAAAAGCGTTAACATCATGAAAATGCAAGTCTTAAAATCATCAAACAAATTCTTTTCCACCCTACTATTCATCATATTCGTTCAATTTAGCTTTGCGCAACAAATACAGCAAATTGCTTTTTACAACGTAGAAAACCTATTTGATACGATTGATGGCCCAAACGACGATGCCGAGTTTTTACCTTCAGCAGAAAGCAAATGGAATACAGAGAAGTATAATGCCAAACTTCAGCACATTAGACAGGTCATGGCCAGTCTTGATATGCCACTCATTATGGGGGTCTGTGAAATTGAAAACAAAACTGTCCTCGTGGACTTAATTGGTCAAGAAAAACGCTATGGCATTGTGCACTACGAAAGCCCTGATGTGCGCGGTATTGATGTAGGCTTGTTATACCGTAAAGATTTACTGAAACTCAAAGAATCCGGAAAGATTCGTTTTGTTTTACCCGGAGATTCTATCCCGAGCACCCGTGATATCGTATGGGCTCATTTCCAATACAAGAAAGAAAATATTTTTGTATTGGTCAATCATTGGCCGAGCCGACGAGGCGGCACCGATGAAAGTGCACCTCGAAGAATGGCGGCAGCTCAACAAGCCGCAAGTTTTATTGACAGTGTGCAAAGTAAAAACCCGAAAGCTAAAATTATTTTAATGGGAGATTTAAATGATCACCCTCAAGATTCAGGCCCACAGTTAATTGCTTCAAAATTAAGTCCGCAAATCATCAAGTCAAGTAACAGCTTTGGAGGTTCTTATAATTACAAAAATGAATGGGACGTCCTCGATCATATTTTTGTATCAAAAAATGCCTTCGATGGTGCATTTCAAGTGCAAACCAATAGTGGCATCATACATAGCTTTCCTTACTTATTAACTGAATATAAGGGACAAATTGTGCCGAACAGAACCTATGCGGGCCCCAAATACTTGGGTGGCTACTCTGATCACTTACCTGTTTCGATTCAAGTCATTCTTCACCCTTAATTTTCTCTTGTTAAAGGGATTTTTTGTCTGTAAAGAAATTTCTTTTGAGTTGATTCGAAAGGTCGGTATATAAAATAAGCTGCTTTATTATCTACACGCACTTTTTCTACGTAGCGAAATGCCAATCTAACCCTATATTCTACTTGGCCTGTTTTTAAATTGAGCTTACCAATACTTGTGTAGCCGTCTTTTTGAAAAACCGCGTAGACCTCCCCTGTCTTTCTGTCTTGCTGTAAATTCTTTTGAAAGCCTGTTTCTTTTGCATGGTAATGATGAAATATCGGAATCGATTTCAAGAGCTTACCATCTATGGAATACACTCGCAGCATGTCTTTTGGGTAGTCAAAGATATAAAGGGTGTCTTTGACTAAAAACAGCGGCGCATAGACGGGTTCATAATATAAAGATTGTGTAAAATAGTTAGCCCCCACATAAATTTCGGCGTCTATCCCTGTTTTGATTTCTAGATTTTTGGCCCAGAGCTTGGTGCGCACATCAACCCATTTGTATTCAGAGCGATACAACTCCATCATGAGGTCATCTTGAATGTGCAAGATGGATTTGTAAGTCGAGTCTAGTTTGTCCATACAGCCGTATTCAAATGCCGGATAGATGTCCATATAGCTCGAGTAAAACTGCCGAGTTAAGCTGGTGTCAACAATTGGAGCTATGTATTTGTAAAAGTAATCTTTCGGGATGCTTCCTAATTGCAGAGCTGAGTCTGATCTTTGCAAGCCATACATATTGGTAGCGGTTTCTACATGGATGTTGCCTCTGAAATCTCGCCTTAAAGCGTTGGCTCTTTCTGGGATATTTTGCAAAAATAGTGCGGTGTCATTCCAAATACATTGGAGCTGGGCATCTTTTTGCAAGTTCTTTTCGTAGCTCAATAAATAAAGTTCACCATTAGCACCCAACTCAAAATCTGCTATGCTGTAAGTTTTTGATGCAAAAACAGTATCTGGCTTATTAGGCCGTACATAAACATTTTGAACTTCTTGTATCCGCTCTGCTTTCAAATACAATTCTAGCCGAATGGTATCTTGTGTGGGGTCTATTAGAATAATTTTTTCTCCTCCTTGATAAATCGGATGCGAAAAGGACACGACAAGATTTGTGTAGGCAACAGGTTCTTTTAATTGATGGATTATGAAACCGTTTTGTAAAGATGTATCCAGCACCAAAATACTGTCGTTTGGTTTTGCTACATAAAATAGCTTGCAGGACACATTTGGTATGGGCTCGTTTGTTTTGGTATCTTTAAAGGAAACAACCGCAGTTTGAGACCACAACAATGGCGTCAAACACAGAAAAAGAAAAATGCAAAACAACCGCATGAATCAAAGATGACTTTTTTGCGGAAATTTCACAAGCTTAGCAAACTTTTAGTATCCAGTTATCTGTGTCGGGAAGTTCACCAGATTTAACGCCGTCTAGGTAATCCTTGATGCGATTTGAAATTTTTCTTGACTCCAGAGCTGGTAATTCGATTTTTTCATCGCGATAACCGATCAGTGCAATTTGCGCAATTGTAGCGGCGGTTCCAGCACCAAAAACCTCTTGTAAGGTTCCATTTTTAGCTGCGGTAATGATTTCAGCGACAGAAACAGCGCGTTCTTCAACAGGAATTCCCATTTTGTTGGCCACTTCAATAACCGTTCTTTTGGTTGTTCCTCTTAAAATTGTGTCGGCTTCTTCGGAAGGTGTGATGAGCGTATCATTGATGACAAACATGATGTTCATGGTGCCCGATTCTTCAATGAAAGTATGTGTTTTGGCGTCTGTCCATACGAGTTGGTGAAAACCTTCTTGCTGGGCAAGTTTAGCTGGATACAAAGATGCCCCGTAATTTCCGGCTGCCTTTGCACGACCTACTCCGCCAATGGCAGCGCGCGTGTAATGCTCTTCAATTTTTACACGAACTGGCTCTGCGTAATAAGCGCCAACTGGTGAGTTAATGATGACAAATTTGTAAGTGTCTGAAGGTTTGATGCCGACAAATTCATCGGTAGCAAACATGAATGGTCTGATATAAAGGGCGTAACCCGGATTGTTGGTTACCCAAGCTTGGTCAACTTGAACCAATTGCTTTACTGCTTCAATAAAGAGTTCTTCGGGTACTGCAGGCATACACATGCGGGCAGCAGATTCTGCAAAACGATGCGCATTGAGCTCAGGTCTGAAGAGCACCACGTCGTTTTTTTCATTCCGGTAGGCTTTCATACCTTCAAAAATAGACTGCCCATAATGAATGGCAGACATCGCTGGATGCATATCGATGGGGCCAAAAGGAAGGATTTCTCCTTGCTGCCATGCACCATTCGCATATTCCATGACAAACATATGATCGGTAAAGATCTTGCCAAACGGAAGATTTTGCCAATCTACACTGTCAATTTTGCTTTGAGCTGCTCTGTGCACAGGAAAAGCGGTACTTGCTGCGGACATAATTTTGTTAATTGATGCGCGAATATACGGCTATTTCATTGAGCGTACAACTTATTGAAGTTATTGACACAATCCTTAACTTTACTTTTTTATTCCTACACATTACGAACCTTGCCTTTGGAAGCTGCGCGTCAAATCTTACAACAATATTGGGGCTTTTCTGAATTCAGACCTAGTCAAGTACCCATTATTGAAGCGGCGCTTGCCGGACAAGACACCTTGGCCCTATTACCAACAGGCGGTGGCAAGTCCATCTGTTTTCAGGTACCTGCGCTCGCTAGAGAAGGGGTTTGTGTGGTGGTTTCACCTTTGATTGCACTCATGCAAGACCAAGTGGAACATTTGCAAAAACGCGGCATCAAAGCCAAGGCAATCACTAGCGGCATGAGTTACAAAGAACTCGACCAAACGTTAGACAATGCACGATTTGGAGGCTTAGATTTCCTCTATACTTCTCCTGAAAGATTACAATCAACATTGTTTATTGAGCGCTTCAAGCGCATGAAAATAGCCTTGCTTGTTGTCGATGAAGCCCATTGTATTTCTGAATGGGGACATGATTTCAGGCCTTCTTTTCGACAAATCGCCAAACTCCGTAAATACCAACCTGATGTACCGGTTTTGGCCCTAACGGCAACAGCAACAAAGCAAGTGCAAGCCGATATCTTAGCGCAGCTCGAAATGCCTAAAGCAATTGTAATTGAAGCACCGTTCATACGTGACAATCTTCAATATTTGGTAAGGCATTCTGAGCAAAAAATTACTGAAATCATTGCGCTTTGCCAGCAAACTAACGAGGTTGGAATTGTCTATTGCCAAACCAGAAAAAATGTCAAAGAAGTAGCCCGGCAATTACATGCAAATGGCATCAGTTGTGGCGTATATCATGGCGGCATGAGCGCTGATGACCGGAGTCAAATGCTCAAAGATTGGCTCTCAGAAAAACGCAGGGTTATGGTTGCTACCAACGCCTTTGGGATGGGGATCGATAAACCCAATGTGCGTTTTGTACTCCATTACGATGTCCCGAATTCGCCAGAAGCCTATTTTCAAGAAGCCGGCCGCGCGGGGCGAGATGGTCAGAAGGCCTATGCCCTACTTTTTTACAATGAGGCTGAACTTCAGGCCCTCGAAACGCAAAATGCACAGCGTTTTCCGGCGCCAGAACGCGTTTTATATGTCTACAGGGCCATCGCCAACTATTTGAAAATTGCGATCGGGTCTGGCAAAGACGAAGCATATCCTTTTGACCTAAATGCCTTTTGTCAGACCTTCGAGCTCAAAGAGCAAGAGGTGTTTTATGCCCTTAAGCTGCTCGAACAAAATGGAAACATCAGTATGTCCGAGAGCTTTTTTCAGCAAACAAGGGCCCAAATCATTGTCAACAATGAGGTGCTTTATAATTTTCAGATACAGCACGAGCAGTTTCAGGCGCTTTGCACCTTATTGATCAGGTCTTATCCTGGCATCTTTGATCAGCTCACTCCTATTCATGAACATCAAATTTGTCAAAGACTAAATCTGTCTGAAAAGCGTTTGGATGAACAGATGGAAATAATGCAAAAAAATGGCCTAGTCGAATACAGTAAAAAAAGCAACCTCCCGGTGCTGACCTTTACCAGCGAAAGGCTTCCTGAATCATACTTCAATCTGCGTCCGGAAGTATATCTTACGCAAAAAAATACGGCCCAAACTAAACTTCAAGCGATGCAAACCTATTGCACTTCCTCTAGGTGCAGAAGTCAGCAACTCATTGCCTATTTTGGTCAGCCAGCAGCAACTTGCGGACACTGCGATGTCTGTAGTCCGATTTCCCTTAATTCAGAACATCTTTTAGCTTATTTATCCGAAGCAAAGAGCCTTCCAGAGCTTCAAGCGCATTTCTTTTGTAGCAAAATAGCCTTGGAAGCGCAAATTCGCCCTCTTTTACTCACCGAAAAAATCAAATACAGCGCAGGAAAATTCTACCTCTAAAATTGCGCTTATGTTTGAAGAATCAAAACCCGAGCAACAAGCTTCAGGGTTGCATTGGCTTCTGCTTTTATTGCCATTCACAGTTGGTCTGTACCTCGCTGATTTCCGTCAAAATACGGATAGTCTCCTGAAAATTATTGAGGTTTTTTCTGCAGTAATTCTTGTGCTTTGGCTCCTGTTTTTGCTATTCAAAAAAAGGGCTTTAATGCATCGGATTCTTTTGGTGGCTTCATTATTCTTAATGGGCTATTGGCACATGTATTTAACGCAGTATACATGGCGGCAATCCAAAGAAATAAGCATACCAACACTTAGCTTTGCCCGCTTAAAAATCGCTGAAATAGATCCTAAAACCAATGGGCAACTTCTTATTGGAAACTTGCAATACCGCAAATCACAGCGCTTGGAAGAAATCCCGATTCAAGTCTACACCAATTATAGGCTACCACTGCAGCTCTCCGACGAGTTATGGGTGAAAATCAGCCCTGAACCTATTGTAAATGACAGATTCCCAGGTGCTTTTGACCTCGAACGCTTTTTACAATTCAAAGGAGTAACGCATCAGGCTTATTTGGACAGTACGCAAATATGGAGTGTTCAAAAAAAGCCTGCTTCAAGTTCTTTTTCAGCACTTTTAAAAAAACAACGCAAGACCTTGAGTGAACTATTTGATAAGTATTTAGATGGGGAAGCCGCGGATATTGCCGTTGCATTAATAGTAGGTGACCGAAGCGGTGTAGATGAAAAGTCTAGACAAGCCTTTCAAGGAACGGGCTCCATGCATATTATGGCGGTTTCAGGCATGCATATCGCTTTGCTCTTGACCGTTTTATTCAAGTTTAGCGCCTATTTTGGATCCTGGATTTCGCGAAAAACTGCCATTTTCTTGCTCTTGTTATTGATATGGTATTATGCGCTTCTCACAGGTTTATCTGCCGCAGTACTGAGAAGCGTTGTGATGTTTACATTTTTACTCATTGGACAATTAGCTGGGCGACAGGTTTCTTCGCTCATGCTTTTATATTTCTCTGCATTCTTACTGCTTATTTTCAATCCACTGTTCTTATTTGACCTTGGGTTTCAGCTTTCTTACATGGCGATGTGGGGTATCTTTTTATTGTATCCAAAAATCAATTCATGGTTTGTTTTCAGGTGGCCTTATTTGCAAACCCTTTGGGAAGGAACCGCACTCGGAATTGCTGCAACACTTAGCACAGCACCACTGACGCTCTATTACTTTCATACGTTTCCAAATTATTTTGCACTAGCTAATTTGTTTTTGATGACGCTCTCAAGTTTCATCTTAATTGTTGGCATGTTATTCCCGCTTTTTACTACCCTCCCTTTTGTCAATCAACTTATGGGCTATGTTTTTGAAAAAAGTATTGACTTGCTATTGTGGATCATGGATTTTTTTGCCCAACTGCCAGGCGCATTGGTGAGTGGCTTTACTTTTCATTTTTTCTGGGTATTGGCAACATGGTTAGCCCTTTTCATTTGGAGCCAAGAAAAATTTATGTTTTGGAGAAAGTATACTTACATTTTTGGAGTTGTATTGCTTGCTGAATTGAGTCTGCAGCGCGTTTTGCAATTTCATTCGAACGCTATTTTATGGATTCCTAAAAGCAAGGTACTGGTCGTTAAGCAGCGCGGTCAACTCCATTTTATTGCGCTGAAACAAAAAAAGCAAAACCGCTTTTTAATTCAAGGACTTGAAGCATATTATGGCCTTCATGCGCATTCAATCAAGCCTGAAAAACAAAACTTCTATTGGCGTTCAGGCAATGTTGATTTGAAAGTTTCTACTGTAAAAAATCAAAAAATTAAGTTAAAGGCTAATGCTCAAGGTCAAGCCATTCAAATCTATTGAGCAAGAATTTTATCTTTGTGTAAATTTTGAATCCATGAAATTACTCAGTCCTAAAGAAGTGCAGCTTGCACAACAAGCGCAAAAAGACTTGTTGCTCATTGACATCAGAGAACCATATGAACACCAAAATTGTCAGATCGAGGCCTTGCATATTCCTATGGCTGATTTTGCAACTGCCTTCCCTACGCTGCCCTCACACGAACAAATTGTCATTATGTGTCAGTCTGGCAGACGCGCTGAAGCATTGGTCAATTACATGGAGACTGAATTCAACGCTCAAAATGTGTTCATCCTCGATGGCGGACTCAATGCCTGGATCACCGATGTCGCACCTCACTTAAGCTGCGAATAAGATGTCAAGCCTATTGCAACTCCTTGATTTCATCTTGCACATCGATGCCTATTTATTCTTGCTTATTCAGGATTACGGGCTTTGGATATATGCCATTTTGTTTCTGATCATTTTTGTAGAAACAGGTTTGGTTTTTATGCCACTTTTACCCGGCGACTCCTTGCTTTTTGCAGCAGGCACTTTTTGCGCAGGTGTCATGCAAGACAACCAGTTGGCTCAACTCAATCTATGGGTGGTGTTGAGTTTATTGATTTTTGCGGCCATAATTGGCGATGCCACTAACTATCTAATAGGCAAAAACTTCGGTCTTAAATTGGCCCAAACCAAGATTCGAAATTACCAACTCATCAACGAGAAACACCTGCAAAAAACCCATGAATTCTTTGAAAAACACGGGCCAAAAACCATCATCATTGCCCGTTTTGTTCCGATTGTCAGGACATTCGCACCGTTTGTAGCGGGTATTGCTCAAATGCGTTACAGCATCTTTTTTAAATTCAATGCCTTAGGCGGAACACTTTGGGTGCTTTCCTTGACCTTACTCGGTTATTTCTTCGGAAACCTCTCCTTTGTAAGAAATAATTTTGAAACCGTAATTTTTGGAATTATTGGCCTTTCTTTGTTGCCAATGATCATCGCGGTGCTCCGTGAAAAATTAAAAAAGGATTGACCAAAAGAACTTTTCTGGATTTTTGAATATGCTTCAAGAACACCTCGCTTAATGGCTCATAGCCCTGAACTCTTCTCGTAAAATAGCAGCACCAATTTCTGTTGGGAATTGCGGTAATTGAGCTGTAATCTCTAAGATTTTTGCACTCAAATCTGTGGCACTCGCTGTGGCATCAAGTGTACTTGCAGCCATATTGACTACCCTTATAACTTCTTCTTTGGATTGAACCAAGGCTTTCCAAGCTTGTTCTGAAACAAATAATTGCTGGGCAATATTGTGTTCAAATTCGTCGCGGACGGTCTGCAATAAAATGGTTTGCTGTGTTTTGGCTGTGGCCTGAACTTGCAGTACTCTTAGCGTTAAATGCGCAGGGTGCAAGCGCTCTAGAAGCAATATCAGACGCTGGTAAGCTTCTAGTTTACTCGGTAAATAGAATGCTTGTTTTTGCTCTTTGAGCTGACTTTGAAGTCGCCAAACATCGTTGTCGTGCTGACGCTTCAAAAAGAGATAAACCATGGCAACCATGCTGCTGCTCACAAATAAAAAGGCAAAAAGTACAATCCAAGATTCCATCCGTATTTTTTTCACAAAGATAGGTCTTTCGGCTTTCAAGCAAGTCTTGGTTTGGGACTTTCTCTTATTTTTACATCATGAATCACTTGCTCTTACCCGGAATACTGCTGCTTTATTTTTTGCTATTGTTAGCTATTGCTTATTTCACTTCCAAAAATGCAACGACACATAGTTTCTTTACCGGAGACAAAAAAAGTCCTTGGTATTTAGTTGCTTTTGGCATGATTGGCACCTCTCTTTCCGGCGTCACCTTCGTTTCGGTGCCTGGCTCAGTAAGTATGGGTGCTTGGCACTATTATCAATTGGTTTTAGGTTTTTTTGCAGGATACTTTGTGGTTGCTTATGTTTTGTTGCCACTTTACTACAAATACCAACTCAACTCAATTTACCGCTATCTAGAATTAAGATTGGGGCTGAAAGCCTACATTTGGGGTGCAGCCTATTTTATATTATCAAGGACTCTTGGCGCAACCGTTCGTTTGTATCTGGTCATTAATGTGTTGCAATTATTTGTTTTTGAGCCACTTGGCCTAGAATTTTGGCAGGCCACACTCCTAATTGTCCTGATGATTTTAGCCTACACCCTCAAAGGCGGCGTCAAAACCATTGTCTGGACAGACACCCTACAAACCTTCTTTATGCTACTGGCATTGGTCATTTGTATTTTCTCTTTGCAAGATCATTTAGGCCTGAGCTGGACGCAACTCTGGTCCGATCTTCAAGCTCAAAAACTCACTTCTATTTGGAGTACAGACCCCAATGCACCTGATTTCTTTTTAAAGGACTTTTTGGGCGGTGCTTTCATTACGATCGCCATGACTGGCCTCGATCAAGAAATGATGCAAAAGAACATTAGTGTCAAGACGCTCAAAGACGCCCAGAAAAACATGGTTGTATTCAGTTTCACCCTGTTATTTGTCAATGCTTTGTTTTTGTTACTCGGGAGTGTTTTGGTCTTGTTTGCCCAAAAAAATGGTTTGCAAATTGCCCCAGACGACCTCTTTCCGCATGTTGTACAGCATTATTTACCCTTTGGCGTATTTATCATTTTCATCGTCGGTCTGATTTCCGCTTTATTCCCATCAGTAGATGGCGCCATCACCGCACTCACTGCTTCATTTTGTATCGATATACTTGGTTTTGAAAGAAAAGGGCTCGATGAAGCCAAGCGCAAGCAACTTAAAAAATGGGTACACCTGAGTTTTGCTGCCCTGTTTACCCTTTTGGTTTTCTTATTCAAATGGGTAGATGACAAAAATATTGTCAATTTGATTTTCTTGATTGCAGGATACACCTATGGGCCCCTCCTTGGCTTATTCAGCTTTGGCATACTTACGAAGCTTAAGGTGCACAGCTACAGCATTCCGTTTATCGTCATCGGAGCGCCACTGCTTTGTTATTTACTGAGTCAAAACGCCAGTATTTTTGGTGCTCAATTCCAGTTTGGAAAAGAATTATTGCTCATCAACGGCGCCTTGACATTTATACTCTTGGTTCTTAGTAGCTTTGTATTTAAAAGTTCGAAAAATGAAACTGCTGCTCTCTGACAACAACGCCCATCTTAAATTTGCACCCCTTACGCTCACAAGGCCAATAGGATCCTTGCGTTGCGGGCTCTTCACCAATGAAGAACGCTGGCTAAAATGGCTTCCAGAGGCACAAATTGGTTTTGAAACTGAAGTGTTTTTACAAGATAAATTTCCAAAAATTGATGGCATTAAAGTGGCTGCGCAAATCATTCCCAACGAAGAGTTTGCCATGGCTGTCCTTCATCTTCCACAAAATTCAGGACTTTTCTATCAAGGAGAATTACTAGCTCAGCACGGAACACCACTTGAAAAAATAGCTTACACAGGCCAAAATCCGGTCTTGATTGCTGAGCGCTGGGATCTCTTTCAATTGAACGATGCCATTTTACGGGCCGATTTCGAGCTGTCTACGGCAGGTAGGAAGTCGGAGAAACTCGCTCAAACAAATACACTTATTGGCCCTGCTGACCAACTTTTCATTGAAGAAGGTGCGCAAATTGAAGGGGCCATTATCAATACCAACCATGGTCCTATTTACATCGGTAAGAACGCAGAAATCATGGAGGGCGCCATGCTGCGTGGCCCACTTGCCGTTTTGGAAGGTGCCGTAGTTAAAATGGGTGCCAAAATTTATGGCGCCACAACCATAGGCCCTGAGTGCCGCATTGGTGGCGAAGTAAGTAATTCAATTTTTTATGGCTACTCCAACAAAGGTCACGACGGCTTTATCGGCAATGCATTAATTGGTGAATGGTGTAATTTGGGCGCAGATACCAACTGCTCCAACCTCAAGAACAATTACGGCCTGATCAACACCTACAGCTACGAAACGCAATCTCAAATAAAAACGCCACTACAATTTATGGGTGTTTGCATGGGCGATCATTCCAAAACAGCCATCAATGTTCAATTGAATACGGCAACCGTCATTGGTGTTTGCGCCAATATATTTTCCAGCGGTTTCCCCGATAAATTTATTCCTTCTTTTTCTTGGGTTGGCGATGACAGCACCGAAGCGTTTCAGTTGTCAAAGGCAATTGAAGCCGCTAAAGCCATGATGTCGCGCAGAAAAATTGAATTTACGGCCGCTGACCTCAAAATTTTCGAAACTATTTACAAATAGCACTGACTTTTTAGCAGTTCACTTATTTTGGCATATTCCTTGTCTTGTCTGCTGCAAATTAAACGAAAGGGCGCTTGTCACCATATTTTATATCTTGCTGACAAACTGTCCGATACTTTTTCAATATTATGAGCGAACTATTTGACCACGGTTTTTTTGGTATGTCGGGCTACGATTCAGACGCTGAATTTATTCCACTTATTACAGCTGAAGAAGAAGAGCACATGAACAACCAAGAGTTCCCCGATGAGCTCCCTATTCTGCCGTTGCGCAATAACGTTTTGTTTCCTGGCGTGGTTATTCCCATTACGGTTGGCCGCGACAAAAGCATTAAACTGATACAAGAAGCCAATAAGGGTTCCAAAATCATTGGTGTGGTTTCCCAGAAAAATCAAGAAGTAGAAGCACCTCAATTTGCTGATCTTCATCAAATTGGCACGGTTGCTCAAATCATCCGCTTGCTCAAAATGCCAGATGGCAGTTCTACGGTCATTATTCAAGGGAAACGTCGTTTTGAGATGCTGCAAGCCACCCAAACCGAACCTTACATGAAAGCCAAAGTCAAGGTGCTTTCCGAAAAACCACTTGACCCCGCTAATAAAGAGCTTGAAGTGATGTTCAGTACCATCAAAGATCTGGCACTGCAAATCATCAGAGAAAGTCCTAATATTCCTTCTGAAGCACAATTTGCTATCGGAAATATTGATAGCCCAACCTTCTTAGTCAACTTCATCTCCTCCAACATGAATGCCGACGTCTCTAAAAAGCAAGCCATGCTTGAAGAGATGGACATGAAAAAACGCGTTTTGTTAGTTCTTGAGCACCTTACAGCAGAAGTACAGTTGCTTGAAATGAAAAACGAAATTCAGAATCGGGTCCGCAAAGACCTCGACAAACAACAGCGCGAGTACTTCTTGCATCAACAAATGCGTACCATCCAAGACGAACTCGGTGACAATCCTCAAATACAAGATGTTCGCGAGCTAGAGCAACGCGCCACCCTTAAAAAATGGGACGACCGCGTAGGTAAGCTTTTTCAGAAAGAACTAGATAAACTCCAGCGCATGAATCCACAAGGCGCTGAATATACTGTTCAACTCAATTACCTCGACTTATTGCTAGACCTTCCTTGGGGAGAATTTACTAAAGATTTACTCGACCTCAAACGCGCCAAAAAAATCCTAGAACGCGATCATTTTGGCCTAGAAAAAGTCAAGGAGCGCATTTTAGAATATTTAGCCGTCCTGAAATTAAAAGGCAACATGAAGGCGCCTATTTTATGTTTTTACGGCCCGCCAGGTGTTGGAAAAACTTCATTAGGAAAGTCAATCGCAGAAGCATTAGGTCGCAAATATGTGCGCATGTCTTTAGGTGGCTTACACGACGAAGCTGAAATCAGAGGGCATCGCAAAACCTACATTGGTGCCATGCCTGGTCGCGTTATTCAGAACCTCAAAAAGTCCGAGACCGCAAACCCTGTGTTTGTCCTTGACGAAATCGATAAGCTTGGGCGCAGCAATCACGGCGACCCCTCTTCTGCCCTTCTCGAAGTGCTCGACCCCGAACAAAACGGCAACTTCTATGACAACTACGTAGAAACTGAATTCGACTTATCCAAGGTGTTATTTATTGCTACAGCCAATAACTTAGCACAAATTCAAGGGCCTTTGCTCGACCGCATGGAAATCATTGAGGTCAATGGCTACACCCTTGAAGAAAAAGTTGAAATCGCCAAAAGACACCTTTTACCAAAGCAATTGGCTGCACACGGCATTACCAAAAAAGAATTAGAAGTCGATAAGAAAATTTGGCAAAAACTCATCGAGAGCTACACCTTTGAATCTGGTGTCAGAGGCCTCGATAAATTAGTAGCCAAATTGGTGCGCAACAGAGCACGACAAATTGCCATGGAAGAAACTTATGAAGTTGCGCTTCAAGAAACCGACCTCTTTGACTTTTTAGGTGCTGGCAGATCACGCACCAAATACGACAACAATGAAGTAGCAGGGGTTGTAACTGGTTTGGCCTGGACGGCAGCAGGCGGCGACATCTTGTTTATAGAATCCTTGATTTCAAAAGGTGTCGGAAAGCTCACGCTTACTGGGAATTTAGGTGACGTCATGAAAGAATCTGCGGTCATTGCACTTGAGTTCTTAAAAAGCAATCATGATCTGCTTGATCTAGAAGCAGCCTTGTTTAGCGCTTACAATGTACATATTCACGTTCCTGAAGGCGCAACCCCTAAAGACGGGCCTAGCGCTGGCATCACGATGCTGACTGCACTGGCTTCCTTATTTACACAGCGCCGGGTACGCAAAAACTTAGCCATGTCTGGCGAAATCACGTTAAGAGGGGAAGTGTTGCCTGTTGGCGGTATCAAAGAAAAAATATTGGCGGCCAAAAGAGCTGGTATCAAAGAAATCATCTTGTGTGCCAAAAATAAACAAGACATCGACGAAATTCCAGCACAATACCTCAAAGGCTTACAATTTCATTTTGTTGAAAAAATGCAACAAGTACTTGAAATTGCGCTCTTGAATGAGCAAGTTAAAGATCCTAAAAAGTTAGAAGTAAGTTCAGGGAAATGAAATCACTCCCCGCTTACCTCATAGTTTTTGACGGCGTTTGTGTGCTTTGTAATCGCTTTACAAATTACGTCATCAAACATGACCAAGCTGAGTTATTTTATTTCACGAGTTATCAAAAACTACTTGAAACAAGTTCAGATACTCCAATTTCTGGGTTGCCTGCTCATCTCGATAAAAGCATCACTTATTACCGAAATGAAAAGTTTTACCAAGGATCTAAGGCTGTGCTTTATATTTTCAAAGATCTTTTTGGTTGGTTTCATTGGTCTCAGCTTGGGTGGTTTTTGCCGCGTTTCTTGCGCGATTTCTTTTATTCAAGGCTTGCTAATAAGCGATATACATGGTTTGGGCGCTTAGCTAGTTGCCCTATTCCAGCTCCAGAAATCCAGCACCGATTTTTGTAAGCCCCTTTTTATTCTTAAATTGTGGATTCAAAAATATCCGCATGTTCAAGCACTATTCTTACCTCTTTCTTTTTACCCTACTATTTTGCCATACACTGAAGGCACAACAAATGCCTAAACCTTCAGCGCACGAAATCAGCACCTTACCTGCTTGGGCAAAACTTATGTATGCAGATCATCCAAATATTTTTGAGCTTAGAAATGCTTATGAAGCTTTTTATGTGCTGCATCCGTTTGAAAAAAACTACCACACTCAATATTACAAGCGCTTCATGCGCAAGGCTCAATATGCCGTCAATGAGCAAGGATATCTTACCATGCCAAGCGCAAGCGATCTTGCTCAACAAAACAATGCCTACCTTAAAAAACAAGCACAGCAAACCAAGGCAAGTAACTGGAGCGTGATTGGGCCGATTACTAATTTCCAAGATGGAGCCACTCAAGGGTCTGGACAAACAAATGTCTATGCTTTTGATCAATGTGAAGCACAGCCCAATATTTGTTATTGCGGTACAGAACCTGGTGAAGTTTACAAAAGCAGCAACGGTGGCAATAACTGGACGTTAGTGTCCAAATCACTCGATTTTGGAAGTGGTGTTTCGGCGATTGAAGTTCACCCCTCAAACGGCAATATCGTTTTTGCTACGGGAAATAAAGGTATTTTCAAAAGTACAGACGGGGGCCAAACTTGGACCCAAGTTTTAACAACCACCGGGCTCAATGCCAATGAAATTCTAATCTTGCCTGCTGATCCGAATATCGTTTTAGCGGCTACAGACAAAGGTTTGTATCGCAGCACCGATCAAGGAGACAACTGGACCCTACTTTTCAATCAGAAAAGCTATGATATCAAATTAAAGCCAGGTACCAATCAAACACTTTACTTACTCAAAAACAACCCTTTACTCATCCGTTGTGAGTTTTACACTTCTGCTGATGCCGGCCTTACCTGGACTTTACAAGACAATGGTTGGTATAGCTCTACTGACCCCGCAAGAATCGATGGTGGCGGCCGCTTGGCTGTTTCCATTGCAAATCCTGAAAAAGTCTATGCTTACCTGATCGGAGATTCAAAACCAAACGATTTCGGGTATATTGGGCTTTATGTCAGTAATAATGCAGGACAAACCTGGAACTTACCAAATGGCCCCGTTGGCGGCCCTTACTCTACAGCTCACCCCAATTTAGCCATGGGGACACCCACCTGGAATTACCACCAAGGATTTTATAATTGTGCCATTGTAGCCAATCCAAATAACGCCAATGAGCTACTCATTGGTGGTTTGAATCTTTATCGCTCCACAGATGCCGGACTCACTTTTAGTGCTGTTTCGGGCTATGTCGGAGGTCCGCTGCAATTGCACGTCGACAATCAAGACTTTAGAGTCATCGGAAATCATACCTGGATTACCACCGATGGCGGCATTTATCATTCGACAGATTTTGTCACGACACAGCCAGACTTCTTGATGTCGGGGGTTCATGGATCAGATTATTGGGGTTTTGACAATGGCTGGAATGAAGACGTTTTGGTTGGCGGGCTCTACCATAATGGCAACTTAGCCCATCACGAAAACTACGGGGTTGGTAATTTCCTAGAATTGGGCGGCGGTGAAGCCCCAACCGGCTATGTCAACCCCGGAGACAACCGGCTTGCTTATTTCTCAGACGTCGATGGCAAAAGAATTCCGCTGCAATTACAAGGAGCTATCCAGAATGCTTCATTTGGCATTGACCCAAATGAAAGTTACTGGGCAGCTGAATCTAGCGAATTGGTTTTTCATCCGCATTGTTACGGCATAGCTTACATCGGAAAAGATAATGGGCTTTACAGAACCAAAGACAAAGGGGCTTCCTTTGAGCTCGTGCAAACGTTTGGCGGCAATTCCAACGAGAAGGTGAATTACATTGAGATTTCTAGTCATAACCCCGGCGTTATATACCTCAATCAAAGAGCAGCCAGCGGAGCCGCAGGTAAGCTTTGGAAAACGACGGATGGCGGCCTAAACTGGACGCAACTCAGTATCCCAAGTGGAAATTCTAGTCGGATGTTACTTGCACTCAATCCAGCGAATGAGCAAGAATTATGGTTGGCATATCCCAGCGGTTCCAATGGGTTCAAGGTTTTTAAAACGAGTGATGGAGGTTCCAATTGGACAAACCTAACGAGTAGTTTACTCAATAATGAATCCGTGCAAGCGCTGATACACATTGCAGGAACCGATGGCGGTATCTATGTGGCCACGAACAAAGCGGTTTACTACCGCAATAATTCACAAAATTTTACGCTCGAAAACAACGGCTTACCCACTTTTACGAATGGAAACATACTCAAACCATTTTATCGCGATCAAAAAATCCGCTTAGCGACTTATGGCAAAGGAATTTACGAAAGTGATTTAGTCGAGAACCCAAGCAATATCCAAGCCAGAATCACCGTCGATAAATTGAGCCAAACCGTTATCTGTGACATCGATTCTTTTTATTTTGACGATTATTCGTTTTTGGCACATCAGGGTGCGAGTTGGAGCTGGCAGTTTCCGTCAGGCATACCTGCTTTTTCAAATCTCAGAAATCCAAGTGTTTATTTTTCAACCGCAGGCCAACACTTAGCCATTCTTACCATTACAGACGCAAACGGCCATACCGATACCGATTCTTTATATGTTTCGCTTGATTTCTTTGCGTTTCAGTCCGGAATTGAAGAATCTTTTGAAGCAGCTTTTCTCCCTCCGGGTTGGTCCGTTTGGGATCAAAATGGAAATGGCACCTGGACACTTGCAACCAATGCCGGTGGCTTTGGCAATTCTGGCCAGGCATCTTTATTTGATAACTACAACATCAATTCGGATGGCACCTTTGACGACATCATTTTCCCACTTCAAACAGCGTTTTTAGACTACCAGCCCAAGCTTTATTTCGATGTGGCCTATGCGCGTTGGGGAGCAGGCTATTCAGATTCTTTACAAGTGGTGGTTTCCACTGATTGTTTTGAAACCGAACAAGTACTTTATTACAAAGGGGGAACTGATTTAGCTACTGCACCTGACAATCAGAGTTTCTTTGTTCCAGCAGCATCAGAATGGCGCAAAGATTCACTTGATTTATCAGCTTATGCGCAAATTGGTCTTATTCAAGTGGCTTTCAGAAACATTGGTGGTTGGGGCAATTGCGTTTATTTGGATAATATCCAAATTGGTTCAATGGCTCAACAGCCTGAGTTAACTTCAGAAAAAAGAAGCATCTACCCTAACCCTATTTGCCCTGGAAGCATCCTTCAGATCAAAGGCCCTGGTTTTGATCGTGTTATCATCCGTGATTTGAATGGCAAAGAAATTAAAAGATTTAATAAAAACGAGTCACTGATCCTACCTGCAGATCTGAATGCAGGCACTTACCTATTGCAAATTCAAAGTACAGCACTCATCAGTAATATACCACTGATAGTTGTTCATTAAAGATTTCGTGTATTTGGCATAATTTCTGATATTTGCACTGAAAATAATTGATATGCGATTTTTACTTCTTTCCCTTGTGCTTTCATTCGTTACTTTAAACGCTGCTGCCCAAGATGCTAAAGCTCAAGGAATACTTGATAGGCTATCTACCAAAATGAAAGGCATGAAGTCTTTTTATATTGAGTTTACGGCTAGCGTTAAAAATAGCACAACTGGTACCAATGAAAACGAAATCGGTAAGGGTTGGGTAAAAGGCAATAAATTTTATGCCTCTTACGGAGACAACACCATGATTTGTAATGGTATCAAGACCTGGACAATCGTCAAAGACGAGCGCTCTGTTTATGAATCAGACGCCAATGCCAATGACGAAGAATCCATCAACCCCAAAAAACTCATGACCATCTGGGAAACTGGGTTTAAAAACAAATATGACCACGAAGACAAACTCAACGGAGAAGCAGTCCACGTCATTAATTTGTACCCAAAAGTGCCGGCTAAAGCAGAATACCACACCATTATTTTATATATCTCTAAAACCGACAACGAATTGTTAAAAGCAAGCATGAAGGCCAAAGACGGCACGGTCATGACCTACGTTGTTACAAAGTTTACAGCAAATCCAGATATCGACGACACCAAGTTCGTTTTTGATAAAAAGAAGTATCCTGGCTACCCAGTAATCAAAGACTAAGCAAAGCATTTGACATAAAAAAAGCCCGATGATTTCGGGCTTTTTTTTATGCTTTATTTTTTGAGTAAGCGATCCATTTCACGTCGGTCGTCTTTTTCTTTGAGGTCGTGGCGTTTATCATGGAGTTTTTTACCGGTACCACAAGCAATTTGCAGCTTCACCCAACCCTTGTCAGATAAAAACATTTTGAGCGGAACCAGCGTATTGCCTTTGATCTTCAAGAACTTTTCAATCCTTGTGATTTCTTTTCGTTGAAGTAGGAGCTTGCGATCGGCACGTGGCTTATGGTTGTAAAAAGAACCATTTTCATACGCATTGATGTGCATATTGCGCAACCAAACTTCTCCGTTTTCAAAAATACCGTAGGATTCTAAGATGCTCGCTTTGCCATTGCGAATGCTTTTGATTTCTGTGCCCGTCAATACAATACCTGCCTCAAAGATATCTTCGAGGTGAAATTCAAAGCGTGCGCGCTTGTTACGGATATTGAGCTCCTTGATGGCCATGGTGCAAAGTTAGTGTTTTAAAGGCGTCAAGTAAAAAGAATCGTTAATTTTACAATCATGCAAATTCCATCGCAACACCTTGAGGCCGCTGTTGACCAAATTGCAAGCTTGCCCGGCATTGGCAGGCGCAGTGCTTTGCGTTTGGCACTCGATCTTTTGAAACGATCTGACCTTGAAATTCAAGACTTCATTAGCGCCATCGCCGCTTTGCAAGACAAGGTTTTGCGTTGTAATAATTGTGGTAATTTAACGGATCTTCCTGTTTGCCACATTTGTAATAATCCCAAAAGAGATACTTCCTTGGTTTGCATTGTAGAAGACATACGCGATGTCATGGCTATCGAGGCAACGGCTTCGTATCAAGGCACTTATCATGTGCTTGGTGGCCTCATTGCACCAATGGATGGTGTGGGCCCTCAAGACCTACTTATACCAAGACTAATCGAACGACTAGAAACCCAAGAAATCAAGGAGTTAATCCTTGCCTTGAGCCCCACCATGGAAGGCGACACCACCAATTACTACTTATTTAAGAAACTCAAGCCCTTTGATATATTGATCACGCGCATATCAAGAGGTATAGCTGTTGGTTCCGAATTGCAATATGCAGATGAACTTACGCTCGGGCGAAGTTTGCAACAGCGCCAAGTATTTGATTTATCGGAATAAGCCCAAGAAAGGAGCCACTACTTATACCTTGAAGAATTGTGTTTTCTTTTTGAGGTAGCGCAATCCGTAGGTAAAAACTAAGATAAACAAGGCGAAAAAGACAAGCGCTAGTGCTTTTTCATTAAAGACACCCAACACATACCATTGAAAAGCCACCAACACCCACGCGGTTGTCATGGAAGCAGCCATGCCTGAATATTCGTTTTCAACGACTACTTTCCAAGAAAATGGCTGTGGATTAGCCTTGAATTTCCAAAAAGCTGGCAATAAAAGCGGTGTGCTGCTTTTCCAGTCTAGATAATCTTGGCCAAATTTGCGCGTGAGGAATTGCTCTTCGGCGTAGATGATGACACGGTAATAAAACAAAAAGCCAATGAGCATGATAGGAATGAGCCAGTCAATGCCTGTAAATACAACCCAACCCATGTAGGTGGTGATGTTACCTAAATAAAGCGGATGGCGTACCATTGAATAGATACCCGTAGAATTCAAAGCCTCAGCAACTTGTTCGTCTCTGTTTCGGCCCGAAGTATGTGCAGCGCGCTTGCCTACAGCTAAAGCACGAATGAGATGGCCCAAAACTACCAAAGAAAGTGCGATTAGAATATTGGTTTGATCTAGCCATTTATGAGTTTCAGGATAATAATGCATCAGGATAAATGCAATTAAAAAGAAGATCGCAGGGATTTGGCCTCTGTACTTAAAAAACTGATTCCCTAGCTTTTCCATTTGATTTTGCGCTGACATTCGCTTAATTTTTGTATATTTAAAGATTGACAAATGTAACAATAAATAATGGGGTCAAATAAAGAAAAATACAAGCTCGAATTTCTACTCAAAACGTCTCCAAGAGTCCTAGAAAAACTAATTACTACACCTGACGGCCTTTCAGATTGGTTTGCCGATGACGTCAAAGTCAATGATGACATCTACACATTTGAATGGGATGGCAACGAAGAACAAGCACGCCTTGTCTTGTACAAAATGAATGCAAAAATACGCTTTCAGTGGCTCGAAGACGAAGAAGAAGGTCTTGAAACCTATTTTGAATTATCATACATCGTAGATCCCATGACCAACTCTGTCATTTTACACATCACAGACTTCGCAAGCCCTTCAGACAAAGAAGGCAATTTGGCACTCTGGAATCAAGCCATCAACGATCTCAAAAGAATTATTGGTGCATAAATCACCTGCTTTATTGGTCATTTATCGCTAATTTTGCTCAAACTTTTTTTGCTTGAAAAGATTGGTCCTTTTTAGCCTAAAAGCCTTTACTGGGCCTTTTATCGTGACACTCTTGGTCTCGATGTTCATACTCATATTGCAGTTTTTTTGGCTCTACATCGATGACCTCATGGGCAAAGGCATTAGTGTGCTTGTTATCCTGGAGTTGTTGTTTTATGTTTCAGCAAGTATCATCCCGCTTGCACTCCCCCTGACCATACTCCTTTCCTCTTTAATGACCTTCGGTAATTTAGCCGAACACAACGAGCTTACCGCCTTAAAGTCAAGTGGGTTTTCTCTTTTGCGCATCATGCGTCCCCTTATTGTTATCGTTTCTAGCTTGGCATTAGCGACTTTTCTTTTCGCGAATTATGTTATACCTGCAGCCAACCTCAAGTGGCACACCCTCATTTATGACATTCAAAACAAGAAAATATCTACCCTACTTTCACCTGGCGTTTATTCCAAGCATTTTGAAGGATATGCCATTAAAATAGATTCGCTCAAAGGCAATCGTTGTAAGGGCGTCACTATTCACGACTACACCCAACCTACGCAATTAAGAACCGTTAGGGCCAAAGAAGCAACTGTCTATAAATCAGTCAATGGCCGTTATATTTTTTTAGATCTCAGGAACGGCAGAATTCTAGAAGAGCTCGAAATTCAGACCCCAATGTATCTTTCAAATGGCGTCTTGACCAACCCATCTGCTAGGCCTTCGCGCGTTTCTCGTTTCGATCAAGGGGTATACAAGCTTGATATCGACGGCCTTGACCTCAATCGGTCCAAAGAAGACCTCTTCACGGACAAATATGAAATGCTCAATGTATTTCAAATCAATGCAGCCCTGGACAGCGTTGCCAAGAAAAAGCAACAATTACAGCAGCTTTTTGGTTTGCAAACCACCCGGGCCTATATGAGTTTAAATAGCCAAATTCTGCAAGCCAAAATTCACGATCCTTCGCTTCAAGAATTCAAAACCATTCCTGTCAAAACCACCAAAGAACTCAATGCCAATGATTTAAAAGTTGCACGTACTTTAGCACTTTCGAAAATAAGGCGCAACCAACAGCAACTTGAAATGCAACAACAAAATACCGAAGCCCTTGATCGCGAAACTTCCCTTTATTGGAAAGAATTTCACTACAAGTTTGCCTTGACTTACTCCATTATCGTTTTGTTTTTTGTTGGAGCTCCTTTAGGCGCCTTAATTCGCAAAGGTGGATTCGGAGCGCCAGTAGTCATTGCAGCACTCATTTTTATGCTTTATTTTATCCTAATTTCTATAGGCGATAACCTTGCCGATACCGGATCAGTTTCACCGTTTCTAGGCATGTGGTTGGCAGCCCTGATTTTTACACCAGTTGCCATCCTCTTCACCCGAGCCGCAATCTTAGACAAGAAAATCATATGAAAATCCTGATTGTCAGTCACAAACCACCATACCCCATCATTGATGGTGGGTGCTTAGCAATGGCCAGACTTCTTCAGGATACATTGGCACTCCCGGAGCTCAATGCTGTCGATTACTTTTGTTTGGCAACACATAAGCACCCGTTTGTTGCCGAACAATTTCCAAAGAACCCAAAACTCAAGGTTTTTTCCAAAACCATCGATACCCGTGTGAGGCCAATTGCTGCGTTGCTATCTTTATTGAAACAAGATTCTTATAACCTATCTCGCTTTTATTCTGCAGAAGTAAGCGACGCCATTAAGAAACTCGATCAAGAGCACCACTACGACTTCATCATTTTCGAAAGTCTTTTCACCGCGATTTACGCCAAAATTCTTAAAGGAAGAACCGGCGCTAAACTCGTTTACCGCTCTCACAATATTGAGCATCAAATTTGGAAAGACCTGGCCAAAAGCACAAAAAATCTATTCAAGCGTTGGTACCTCTTGCAGTTGGCATATAGTCTAAAATGGGCCGAGCGCAGTATCTGGAGTGAAGACCAAGGCGGGCTCAACATGATCATGAGTATTTCGGGTCAAGATGCAGAAGTCATGGAAGCTCAGACGCTTACTTCTATTAAGTACCTGCCATCTTCAATTGAAGCCCCGACTTGGAGTGCCAATTTAGATAATAAGAGCATCTGTTTTATTGGCGCCTTTGACTGGCAACCCAATATAGACGCAGTTGACTGGATCATCAAAGAAGTTTTACCCATCATGAGAAAAACGTTACCAGAGCTGCAATTCCATGTGGCAGGTAAAGGCTCAGAACTGATGGCCCGGTGGCAAATTACTGGCGTTTATTGCCACGGTTTTGTACCCGATTCTAAAGAATTTATTGCTCAACATGGAGTTTTCGTGAGTGGTTTACAAGCAGGGTCTGGTGTGAAAATGAAGGTGCTAGAAGCCATGAGTGTGGCCGCACCAATGGTCCTCACTGCAAAGTCGGCAGAAGGCCTCACGGACTTCAAGTACAAGCAGTTACACCAAATGTCGACAGCCTTTACCCAAGAATGCCTGACGCTTTTAACAGACCGAACTGTAAGAAAACAAGACAGCGAAGCCAACTTTAACTATTACCAACGGTATTTTTCTCCGCAAAAAGTGCAGGCAGATTTACTACACCTACTCAAACAACTTTAAAATTATCCTTAATATTGCCATACATGTTGAGTTTTCTGTTTTGGTTGGGGTTTGTTTTCATTTTGCATAGCTATGTGCTCTACCCTTATATTTTAAAATTCCTCATTCGTAAAAAAGGAATCGCTTCAAACAGATCTATGCTGACACATCGACCGGCACTCAGCATCATTATCCCGGCACACAACGAAGAGCAAGTATTAGGCGAAAAACTAAACTCTATTTTTGCCTCAGACTATGACTTGTCGTCCCTTGAAATCATCATCGGCATAGATCAATCAACTGATTTTAGCGGTATCATCGCTGAGTCGTTTCAAACTAAATTCCCCAATTTTAAAGTCAAATACTTCTCGGAACGCCAAGGCAAAATCAATATTGTCAATGCACTAGTTCCAGAAGCGCAACACGAGCTTATCGTGCTTACTGATGCCAATGTGCTGTTCACTAAAGATACACTTAAAGCACTGAGCCAGCATTTTATAGATCCTTCCATAGGCTTGGTTGACACCCGCATGAAGAACTATGGCCGTAAAAATACAGGAATCTCGATGCCCGAGTCTGACTACATTGCCGGAGAAGTCAAGGTCAAAGAAGCAGAAGGTGCTTTATGGGGTGCCATGATGGGGCCATTTGGCGGTTGTTTTGCATTCAGAAAGATTTGCTTCACCCCGATTCCATCACATTTTTTAGTAGATGATTTTTACATCAACATGACTTGCCTTGAAAAAGGCTTCAAGTGCATCAATGAGCAAAATGCTGTCGTCTTAGAAGATGTTTCCAATGATCTTAAAGTAGAATTCAAGCGCAAGATCCGTATTTCTGCAGGTAATTTTCAGAACTTGAGTCGATTTTGGCGTTTGCTTTTGAAATTTAATGGGCTTTCTTTTGCCTTTTTCTCTCATAAGGTCCTGCGTTGGATCAGCCCAGTATTTTTGATTTTCATGATTTTACAAATCCTTGCTGAAGCCAACAATTCCTTGTTCTACAGCATTTGTTATTTCATCTTAATCATGATACCGCTCACCTTCTTAGTAGACTACCTGGCCAGAAAACAACAAACGCATGTGGTCTTTTTGCGCTATATCATCCATTTCATCAGTATGAATGTTGCCTTGTTTTTAGGCTTACTTCAATTTTTAAAAGGTATTCGCTCATCTGTTTGGGAACCGACCAAGCGACATCAGTAAGTTTTTTGTATCTTTGTGGCACATTCACGCCATTGTTATTGTAAGTTGCCTTCCATCCTACTATTTCACACGGCAATTTTATAACTAACACGCTCTAATGGCAAAATCCAAGGAAACCTTCTCTAAAAAGGAAAAAGAAAAACTCAAAGCAAAAAAGAAAAAAGAAAAATTATTGCGTTCTGAAGAGAGAAAGGCAAATTCCGGAGGTGGTGGCCTTGACAGCATGATGGCATATGTCGACGAATTCGGTCGAATTGTAGACGCTCCTGTTGATCCAAGTACACGTATTGAAATTGATGCTGAAGATATCGAAATTGGTATCCCACGTCGTGAAGAATCTGACGAAGACGACGCAGCCGACACTGGTACAGTTATCTTCTTTAACGATTCTAAAGGTTATGGCTTTATCAAAGACAAAGCTAGCGGCGAAAACATCTTTGTACACGCTGCCAACTTATCACAACAAATTGCCGAGCGCGACGAAGTGAGCTTCGAAAAAAGCAAAGGTCAAAAAGGTTGGGTAGCGTTGAATGTCAAACTCATTCCAAAGGTCCAAGCCTAAGCATTTTTCTGCGAGATTTAACGCCAACCAACTTGCTGCCAAAAAACTGCCCAGTGCATATCATTTGGGTGAAGGGGTTGTGAGGTGCTGCGATAGAATTTGTAGCCCTAAGGCTCCTTGTATTTTCAATATGCTTTCTAACGTTAAATTCTCCGTGCCTCTTACAATTTTAGCTACTTGCTGCGGACTAACTCCCATTCGCATAGCAAGTTCTTTTTGTGTCCAGCCAAGCTCATCTAACTTATCTAACACCAATAAAGCAATAGTTTGAGAATGTGCAAGGTGCGCTCTGCCCATCGTTCGATTTTTCATCTCTTGATAGGTCTTGGATGTTTCGTTTGAAACAAATGGAACGAGTTTTTCTTTCATGGTTAGTCGATATCAAGTACATATTCTTCTATTGAATCTTTATCGAGGATCCCTTCATAAATCAAGAAATTCTTTAGTTTGTTTAATTTTTGTAATTCGATCAAGGTGTCTCGATGTTCTTGCATAGTTCGCGTTAATTTGATTGCCCCTCCGGTTATTATATAACAATTTGACTCTATTTTTATCGCATATATTCTGAGCATTTGAGTTTTAATTTTACCTTTCTGAAGTGATAAAACTTTATCCAAATATTCTGAATTCGAGAGCGGTCTAAAATAATGATCGATATTCCCTTTATCCTTAATATATCGAATAAAAAGATCATCAATTGAGGCTACTTCTTTGGTTATTTTTTGAATGAACGCATAAATGTCAAGTATCTTATTATCCTTTGCGAATCCTCTCAGAAAACTGACAGATGTCCAATTATTCATCACGGAATCAAACGAATTTATTTCGTCCCAGACTACAGCATAAAGATGTCCCGGAAACTCATTAGCAAATATATCAATTATTTTCATTTATTAACCTGTAGGTTTATTTTTAATCAACAAACACAAAGGTCAATCTTTAGAATAAGAAGTTATTCAGTAAATAACCGCAGACAATATTAAATTCAAGAAAATATTCACCAATTAATCAGCGGCAGCTTTCGCTTCTCATTGACATTCCAGAGGCCAATTTGCAAGCCGTTGAGCTCCACACAACGATTGAATAAGCCAACTTGTAAGCCGTTTACTTTGTGCGCCTGATTTTGAACACCGAGCTCTATGCCGTTCACGTGAATATATTTTCCGGAGCATAAGTTCAAGGCAAAGCCATTCATCTTTCGACCATAGCTAAATCCGGCAGATAATACCAATCCATTGGAAACATCTGTATAGGTTCCAAAGGTAGAAATCAATAGCCCAGAATGACTTGCTCTGGCTGAAATTTGATCAACAAGTTCCGGCATTGGATTTTTAAGTAATTGCTCAAATCGAAATACATCCCTATTCATAGGAACAAAGATGCCTTGACCAATTAATTGAATATTTATTCCAAATGATTTTCGTGTATGAGATACATTACAAATGGCCTCAGATCCCACTGGCCCAATCGCAATGCCATAAATATTGTCTTTTATAGAAGGAATGAGATGTAAAACATAGGCGTTGTTGGGTTTATCGATTGAGTCAGTGTCATTGACCGTAACTTGCTGTGAATTTGCAGAGTAGTAAAAGCAATAAGAGAGACAGCAAAAAAGAAATCTATTCATGCAACGAAGATAAGAAAACAAAAAAAGCCCTGAATAATCAGGGCTTTTTTTGTTTAGCGGAGAGTGAGGGATTACGCTGCGCGTGCTCTCCTCCCTACGGTCGTCGGGTCGAACCTTGGGGTTCTCATCCCAATTTGATTTAAACTAAAAAAGCAACCAAACGGTTGCTTTTTTTGTTGGCGGAGAGTGAGGGATTACGCTGCGCGTGCTCTCCTCCCTGCGGTCGTCGGGTCGAACCCCGGGGTTCTCATCCCAATTTGATTTAAACTAAAAAAGCAACCTTAATGGTTGCTTTTTTTCTTGGCGGAGAGTGAGGGATTCGAACCCCCGGAACCTCGCGGTTCAACAGTTTTCAAGACTGCCGCAATCGACCACTCTGCCAACTCTCCGGGGCAAAAGTAGTAAAACTTCGGGTTTTGACAAGGGGTTTTTGAACTTTAAGTAAAGTTTTTTTGAAAATTATTGCATC